>NZ_JAZKRK010000004.1:0-100139 GCF_036626455.1 Halodesulfurarchaeum sp.
CTGGACCCATGACGGATTTTCCCCTCGCGGAGTCTGGGTTCGGAGCATTTGGCCCGATGAACCTTCCTTCGTTGGAGCGACGGCTACAGTGAACCAGTTCAGCGGTTTGGACGGTGACTGGAGGGGTGACCGGACCTTGCGTGTTGCCCATTGCAGAGGCGTGATAATCGATAGCCTACGCATTCGATCGGCGGAAATTGCGCACTGAGAGAAGCGCATGAGACCAAGTATGGATTGACAGTCCGAATCGTCACTGAACAGTGACCAATCGTGACCCAATAGCTGCGCTCGGGTTAGAAACCGCCGTTGGTTGTGTCGTTCATGCATCCTCAGCTTCGGAGGCATGGACCCACCAGCGAATTCGGCCGCCAGTCGACATCGAAACGAGAAGAACCCAGATCGCCAGGGCGGCGAACGGGTCAATAAACGCCACCACGGCAGCAATTACCGAACCGATGGCCAGGCCGCCCCAGGCATCAGCGCCGAGCAGTGATTCGGAGACGGCAGTCCCGATGACGGTAAATCCCCACGCGCCAAGCAACACGGCAACAGCGATCGCGATAACGATGCCAGACACGGCCCCAGGAACGCTCGGGAGAACGTTTTGCCCGACCTGATCACCCAGATAATAGCCGAAGAATCCCAGCATCGCGTGGGCGCCGAACCCGTAAAAGACCGCGACAGCAGGCCGTTCGATCGTGGCGGTTACGGAATCGGAGATAAGCGTCCGGTTCCGTACCAAAATGAGGGCCCCGATACCGAAAACGAAACCGAAGGCGGCCACGCTTCGAATCCAGGACGGTTGGTCCATAACTTCGAGAAACTGGCCGCTCTGGAGGGGCCGTAGTGCCAACGCCGTTCCGCCGTGAGTCATCAACGTACCCCATATGCCAGCGGCCAGGACCGATGTTCCGGTCATGATACTGGTATGCGAAACGGACCCAAGAAAGTCTGTCGCTTGAGGGACAGCCCACCGACTGAGATTCGCAAATCTTCTCGAACAGTTCCGGGACGAGTCGGTGAAGGGACGAACTGCCACAAAACTTTAACCCTTGGTCCAAAATAACCCGCTACATGCTCGGTCCAATCGACAAACGCACCCTCAAACGAGGTATGCCAGGGCTCATCATCCTGCTTTTCCTCATCGCTGTCTTACTCCTGGTACTCGGAGAAATGTTGGCGGCCGGACTCGTCTTCTTCGTCCTGACTTTCGTCATTTTCTATCGAGAGACGAGACTGTAAACTACTCCACCCTACTCGCTCACTCCGTGAGGCCGGAATCTCCGCCTGGAAAGGGCGAACAGACGATGTGAAAAAACCGCCACTTCCGACCGCCTTGACTTACGGATTCTGGCTAACTACCATCACGGGGAGGTCAGTGACCCGTACGACCTTTTCGGCCGTACTTCCAAGCAAGCCGCCCAAGGATCCGCGGAACGCAGAGCCCATGACGATAGCGTCTATGTCCTCTTCATCAGCGTACTCCATAATTTCTTTGGGAATGTTCGGTCCAATCTCCGTCTCTTGCACGACCTCCACGCCTACTTCCTCCCCCATGTCGGCCACCTCTTGGGTTTGGTTTTTCCCATAGGCCTCAGCGTCATCCATTTGCCCCTCCAGGGATTCACGATTCCAGGGATTGGTGGCCTCTTCGATGACAAAAAGCGTGTGAACCGTTGCATCAAGTTCCGCCGCCAAGTCGACTCCGTGTTCGGCACCGCGCATTGCGCTTGTGCTCCCGTCAGTCGGGATTAGTATGGTATCATACATTACACCTATTCGTTAGGTACGGCCATTCATAAAACTAATTGTAGATGGTACACACCGTTCTACTCCTGTTCTCTCAGGGACTGGCTATCTAAGGTGCCACTAATTGTCGGTACTTTATCCAGCACGACCCGGATGAGAGATTTGTTGCCACCTTCCTCCCGGTACAGCGTTCGGCTCAATCCGACCATCGCCACGACCGTGAGGACTGCAAACGGACCGCCCGTAAAGACCGCAAGCGATTGGAGACTCGATGCGCCACCCACGAGGAGCACCGCGATAGCGACCCCACCCTGGAAAACGCCCCAAAAGCCGATCGCCCACCGAGTCGGCGCGACGCCTGGGCGACTGGCCAAAATCGCGACAATGAGGGTTGACGTGTCCGCCGAGGTCGAGATGAACACGACGATGAGCGCGAGAAAGACGAAGATCATCAGTTGACTGAGCGGGAGCGCCGAAAGAATCGGGAACGCTGCCACAGCTTCCGACCCTCCCCATTCCCCGATAGTGCCGAGGATGTTCGCTTGGCCCAGATGTTGAACGTGCAACGCCGTCCCACCGAACAGCAGGAACCACACGATTGCCGCGGCGGAGGTAGCAACAACGCCCGTAAACACGACCGTCCTGATCCGTCTCCCTTTCGAAAGCGCGGCAAGGAAAAGGCCCGCAAATGGGGCCCAGGAGAACCACCAGACCCAGTTCCAGACGGTCCAGTTCGAGACCCACTCCGGGCCACTGTATAGGCTCAGGGGAACGAAATTGATCGCATAACTGCCCAGCGCGGCAGAGCCCTGCTCCACGACGGACGTGAACGGCCCGACCACAGCCAACATACCGGCGAAAACGAAAAAGAGGAGAATATTGATCCCCGCGATCCGCCTGATTCCCCGATTGACGCCGGTCGAGGCCGAGAGAATAAAGATCGTCGACAGACCCCCGACGAAAAGAATCGGGCCCATATCACCCATTTCGACCCCCCACTGATAGGTGATACCGGTGAGAAACTGTTGGCTCACGAGGGCCACCGAGGTGGCAATCCCACCAATCGTCGCGAAAATAGCCATGACGTCGACGAACTTACCCCAGATCGAATCCAGTCCATCGACTCCGAGAAACGGGGTCAGAATCGTCGAGACCCGTAATGGAGCCCCTTTTTCGTAGACGAAATACGCAATCGGGAGACCGATGACGACGTAGGCGGTCCACGCTGAAATACCCCAGTGAAACAGGGAGTACGTCAATGCTGATTGTATCGCAGCCTCCGATTGCGGGGCGACGTCGAAAAACGGCGGGGGCGTTTGGTAGTGAAAGAGCGCCTCTGCAGGGCCCCAGAAGATGATCCCGGCCGCGATTCCGGCCGTAAAGAAGAGGGTGAAATACGTCGGATAGGTGTAGGCCGGTGTCGCATCGGGGCCGCCCAAGATGATCTCCCCCCAGGGACCCAACAGCAGATAGCCGGCGAACACGACCGAGAGGAGCATGATCCCCAAAAAGAGCAGGCCTAACTCGTTCAGCAAGAAGGCTTGTACCGTAGTCACAGCGGTTAACGCCTGGTCCGGGATGAAGACCTGAAGCCCGAAAAACAGGGTGAAAACACCGATAACGACCGCGAAGGACCACTTATCCTGATTATGGAAAAATCCCTGAATCGTGTCGCGAAACGAGAGCCGTCGAACCTTCAATAAATAATCAGCCCCCGTCAGTTCACTTTCCTCGTCGATTTTCCCAGGGAGGACAGCCACGTACCCGAGGCCTGATCCGAAAAAGACGAGTGAGACGACAAGCCAGACCTTGCCGGCCATCAGTGAGCCGACGATGTTGGGGAAGAAAAACGCCGAGATGACGATTGCTCCAGACACCAGAAAAATTGGAACCAGCACTTTGGCCAGACCGCGTTCCAAAGGGCTAGTTTGGTGAATTGCCATGGTCGAAATCAAGGTACGGGGTACCAAAGAAGTACCGACGAAACCGCCCGTAGGTTGGCCGAAACCGTCCCAAAGGCGAGTGAATACTCTCCCGGTCTCACTCCATGTTTTCGTCGATCCGTTCGAACAGTGACTCCGGTGAGGATTTGCCAAGCACTGATTGACCCAATAGCCGACCGCCGATTGCCTGTGGGCTGACGACCTCGTCGGCTCCGACGGCCTCTAATTTGTCGAGATGCCCCGCCTCGTTCCCAGTGGCCACGATCCGAATATCCGGATCCACTCGCCTGGCCGTCAGGACGGCGAGGACGTTGTCCGCGTCGTCTTCCGTCGCAACCACGACGCCCTTTGCCGCTTCGATGTTCGCGTCTCTTATCGACGATTCGTCGGTCGGATCGGCCTGGAGAATCGTCACTTCTTCACCGTATTCCCTCGCGACGTCTTCATCCTCAGTGACCAATCCCACGTCGACATCCCCTTCCAGTTCCTCTAAGAGCGATTCCGTCACGTCGCTGTATCCAAGGACGATGATGTGGTCCTCGAAGAGTTTGAGTTCTGATCCTGTCATTTTTCCAAAGGCCGAGGCCATGCGTGACTCGATCGCCGGGACAATCAACGAGCCGATCGCCACGGTAAACGCACCTGTTCCGAAGATGATGACCGACAAGGAGAACCATTTTGCCGTCGGCGTCGTCGGCGTCATATCCCCGTATCCCACCGTCGCAACGGTGACGATCACGTAGTAGACGGCATCGCCCCAGGTTTCCAGGGTGACGTATTCATTGCGTAACGTGTAGGCCCCGACAGTGCCATAGACCCCCACAAGCACCACCGAGGAGAGGGATGCGATCTGCAGCGGCGTCACTTCAATGGGCTGGTCGAATTTCTCACGATTGAGCAGTAAAAGCGGCAGGGTAATCAACAACACGAGCAGGAGGGGAATATCGGTATTTTGGAAGGAAACCAGGGGCAGAACCGCCACGAGTGGGAGGACCACGATTGTCACGAGCAAGCCAAGACGCTTTCGGCGTCGAAGGGCGGCAGTCAGTACAGCGAAGACGAACGCGAAGAGAACGCCGACGAATTGAATGGCAGGCGGGAGGGGAAGGACAGTGGCGAGGGGGCCTTCCAACGACTGTGCCGGTTGGCTGATATGGGAGAGCCCGACAACGAAGGAAAGAACCGCTAAAACCCCGACGAGACCGGTCGCCGTCTTCGCGCCAGTAAACTCCCCCCAATGCACGAACGTGACCCGATCCGTGTGATAGAACAGGCGCTCGAGGGCATCATCCGACTCCCGCTCCTGATCGTCACCCGGTCCCATACCGTCAAAAACCCCATCCCAGCTATATAAATGTCCACCGCTGGTTCGGGGCGTGCACTCGAGCCTCAATGAGTGAATCATGAAAATATCCCTGGTCACCCCAGCCATATCCTCAGCCAGATCATCTGCATCACCGTACTGCGGTGGTCAAGGCGCAGGCAAACCGGCTGAGTACACCGGCAGGGCCGACTGGCACCACCGTTCAAATCGGAAGATTTGGGCGAAAGTGCGGAATGAGTGCCTACCGACGAGTCGCGCGAGTCGCTTTGACGGCCGCCAGGTTCTCAGCCACGTCATGCACTCGGAGCGCCGCGGCACCTCGCTCGGCCGCCATCGCGGAAGCGGCCACGGTCGGCATGAGTCGATCCCCATCCGCATAGCCAATTCCGGCAAAAAGTGACTTGTGGGAGTGTGCGAACAGGATCGGGAGCCCCAGGCCGGTCAGTTCGTGGAGCCGGTCGAGGAGTTCAAAGTTCTCCGCCGCCGTTTTCCCGAAGCCGATCCCAGGATCAAGAATGAGCCGATCGCGATCAATCCCGGCCCGTTCGGCCAGGCGGACCCGCTCGTGAAGGTCGCTGATGACGTCGGCGACGACGTCGTCGTAGGGAATTTCGGCATCGGGCTGGACCGGCGTGTTGATGCTATGCATCAAGATGACTGGCACATCATGCTCCGCAACGACGGCCCGCATCGCCGGATCCTCGAGGCCGTCCTGATCGTTGATGATGTCCGCGCCGGCCTCGAGGGCCGCTTCTGCGACCTCGGCTTTGCGGGTATCCACGGAGATCGGAACCTCGAGATCCTGCAAGCCCTCGAGCACGGGGACGATCCGCCCGATCTCCTGCTGGATTTCCACGGGATCGGCCCCTGGCCGGGTGCTTTCGCCGCCGACGTCGATGATGTCGGCCCCTTCTTCGACCAATCGCTCGGCTCGCTCGACCGCCTGAGTCACCTCGTTGTACTCGCCGCCGTCGTGGAACGAATCCGGGGTAATGTTAAGAATTCCCATGAGAGCCGGGGTTCGGTCGGGATTGGCCCCCGGCAAGTCAATTGGGGTTGGTTCGAGTGCCTCGCGGAGGCCCCCCGGAAGTGTCGGGCAGTTCTGGCGGGATTCGAGCGCGTCGGCGAGTTCGGTAACCGTTTTCCGAGTGCCAGCAAGCAACACGTCGACAAAGCGGGCCGCCTCGACCAGCGCCGAAATGTGGCACGTGCCGCCCAGGCGTTCCATCTCGCTTTTGACCACCCGGGCGCAGGCCCGTGGGAGGCGAGTTCGAAGAGTGGTGTGTCGCCGTGCTTCTGAGTCACCGGGGAGCCACGCCGCGTCGAGTTCCGCCACTGGGACCGTGCCGTCCGCTTCCGGCGCCAAACGGGCGTCTGTCGGGATAACAGTTCGTGTCCAACGCTGTCGGGCGTCGGCCACGGTATAAAGCGATCCGGCGACGACCACCAGGTCATCCGGTTCCGCCCGTTCGATCGCCCGATCGACGCTGTCGAGAACGGATTCGACCGGCGTCACTGACCCCACACCGGCCGCCTCGAAGGCCTTAGCGAGGACCTGTTCGTCCTCGGCTCGCTTCGTGTCCGGATGACAGGTGAAGACGTGATCGGGGCGCGGAAGCGCCTCGATCATCCCCGGCTGGTCTTTGTCGTGCATCGCCCCGAAGACGAGATACAAATTCTCGTACTCCAGATCCCGGAGGAGGTGGCCGAGCTGACGACTTGCGTCCGGATTGTGAGCGCCATCTAAGAGCACTGTCGGCTCCCGCTCCATCACCTCGAACCGGCCGGGCCACTCGGCTTTGCGAAGGCCTCGGGCGATCGTCCCACTGTCGAGATCTGTTATTTGACCGGCCAATCCCACAGCGACGCCGGCATTGCGAGCCTGATGCCCGCCAAGATGTGGGATGTCGGCTTCGAGATCCCAGCCGGCGCCTCGAAACGCGATTGACTGGGAACGGAGTCCGTTCCGGCCACGCGATTCGACTTCGATATCGCTTCCATCGTCCCCGACTGTCACAAGGGCCGTCTGCTCCCGCAGCGTCTCGTAAACGTTGTCAGCAGCAGTCACGAGGGGGCCTTCCTCGGGCGCGACGTGGACTTTATCCCTGGCAATCTCTTCGACCGTGTCGCCGAGAACGTCGGTATGTTCCAGGGAGACGTTCGTCACGGCACTCGTGACTGGCGAAATCACGCTCGTCGAGTCGTATCGGCCGCCGATTCCTACTTCGAGAATACCGATGTCGACGTCACGCCGGTCGAAATACCAGATCGCGAGCGCCGTCACCGCCTCGAAGTGGGTCAATGGCTCCGAGCGGGCGGCGCCGCTGTCAATCGACTCCCGATGGGACGTGACAAACTCGGTCACCACGTTCTTCGGGATCTGGCGCCCGTTGACCTGGATCCGTTCGCGGAACTGATCGAGTTCTGGAGAGGTGTACAATCCGACGCTGAGTCCGGCCTCCCGAAGGATCGAATCTAGCATCCGGGCCGTGCTGCCCTTGCCGTTCGATCCCGCGACCTGCACGAAATCTGGTCCCTTGTGGGGTGAGCCGGCCCCCTTGAGGAACCGTCGGGTATCGTCAGTTCCGAGGTCGGTCCGGAACCGCCGCAGATCGAGGAGGTACGACGCCGCCTCGCTGTAGTGCATACGCCGGTGTTGGAGAACCGCTCGCTTTAACGTACCGGAGACCTGGGACGCCCGTTCGGGCTGCGGCGTGGAAGAGCCGTTTTGGCGGGGGAAGCGTTTCAGCTGGGCTCTCCACTGTCACCGCCATCGAAGCAGGCGACTGGGCCCCCGACTCCCGGGGATCTGGCCAGGACGATTCCTCACTCGGAGCGCCATCCTCGGTTGTGGATGCACGTATTGCACCCGAGGAGTCGATGGCATACGGGGCCTGTGGTGGCCGAGTCGTACGCAACCCCCTCGGCGACCGTCCCGGAAAAGACGTATTCGAGCCGGACGAGATACCCACCGACCGCCAATTCCGCCACACGTTCGCCGGTGAGCCGGAACCCGTACTCGACGAGATACGGCTCTGCAGCGTCGATCTCTCGATTGCGCCGATAGGCACGATCGAACGCCGCGACGAACGCTCGGACCTTCGCCTCGTCCAGTGGCCACGATGGAGGATCCGGAGAGGCGATTGGCTGGATCGCATTTGTCGCCTCCGGAGACGCCGGTTCAGGCCGAGAGACGTCCGCGCAGTCGACGGCAAGTGGCCGGTCCGTCCCGGAAGCCGGTCGGATCGGAACGCCGTCACCGAGACAGACGGCAAGTCCGGTACCAACGGCCGTCCCGGTCGCAAAAAGAACCGGTCGTCTGTCCATACCCCCAATGCAGGTCGGCGAATAGAACGCCTTCGCATCTCTCAAAGTCGGGGTTAATCGACGGCCAAGGTCTGGACAAGCTTAACCCGTGGCCGGTTCGCAGGACATCCATGGACGTGGGCATCATCACTGTCGGCGACGAACTCCTCGCCGGCGAAACCGAGAACACGAATGCGGCCTGGTTGGCCCGTCAGATCACCCGGCTGGGTGGCCACGTCAAAGAAATCCTGACGATCGGCGACAACCGGGAATTGATCGCCGATCGGGTGGCACAACGGGCAGCGCGGTTCGACCGCGTGATCGTTACCGGTGGACTAGGAGGAACGCCAGATGACCTGACAATGAAAGCGGTGGCCGAAGGCCTCGACCGGGACCTCGAAATAGACCCGGACGCGCGGGAGGCCGCAAAAGCCTCCTCCAAGGCCTTCGTCGAAAGCCATCCGGACCTCGCTGAGAAGTACGACCTGGGCCTCGACGTCGACCGAGTTGCCGAGACGATCGCCGGCGGCCGTGTCATCAAGAACCCCGAGGGGTTAGCTCAGGGCTGTGCCGTGGAAAACGTGTACGTGCTCCCGGGGGTACCAAGCGAATTGAAAGGAACGTTCGAGCAGGTCGCTGGTGAGTTCGAGGGCGACGTTCGTGTCGAAACAAGATACACTGACGCACCGGAAGGAGTCCTGGCGACCCACCTCGGAACTGTCGAGGACCGATTCGCGGTCCGGGCCGGTAGCTATCCTGGAGAACGGGCTGATCGAAACCGGGTTCGCATTACCGGAGACACTGAGACGGCCGTCGAGCGAGCCGTCGACTGGCTCGGTGAGCGGGTAACCCTCGAAGCTGAGCCGGAAAACGGGGCGTGACCAACCACACCCCGTTCGACGAACTTGAACGCCGGCTTCGTTCGAGCACCAGGCAGATCCGGAAACCCAGCATCTTCGTCGAGGACCGGGGCGGTATCAGTCCGAACGAGGAGTTCGATTGTCGCTGCAGGTCCCGCCAATCGACCCACCGAGTTCGCTTTGCCCCACCTTGGTCCATCCGACACTAGTGGCCCACTCGAGCAATTATACGCGCTCAGCTCCTCGATTCGTCTCACCCGGAACGGTCAAAATGGGTTCGGCTGTTGGGTTTCTAGACCTTCTCGCCCCAAGCCTCGTGCGATTTGATCTCCTCCTGAACCGGCGGGAGGTCCTCCTCGTCCTCGACGCCGAGAGCTTCGAGGACCTCCTGTCGTGTCTGCCGGTCCGTCGTTTCTACATCACCCGGCTCGGCAAGTTTGAACTCAGTGTTCGTGCGGCCGCCGAGGAGACTGGAAACCTCGACATCCTCATCGACCTTCGGTACTGCCTGATACGTGGCAAGGAACTCGACGAGTTCGTGCCGGCCCGCCTCCATCGCTTCACGGAGTTCGTTTTGCACCACCATGACATGTGAATATCCCGACGTATGAATATTAAAACCCCTATATTTCCAAATATATTATAGCTATCCGCCCCAAACGGGCCGGGTTTCTTCATATACAACAGAACGACCCCTATTCTGGCGGCATAACACAACCAATCTTGACGTAGACAAATTTAAGTTGTAATGCGCGGTTGGTTCATTCATGCCTTCATCACGAAAACTACTCGCCGTGGCCATGGCCCTGGTATTGGTGACAACCGGAGCTGTCGGCGTCATGGGGAGTGTCACCGCACAGAGCGAGACGACTGACTGTTCGTTCCCGCTCACGGTCACCGATGCGACGGGGGAAGAGGTAGAGATCGAAGAACCACCCGAATCGGTCGTCACGCTCGCCCCGAGCGCGGCCCAGACGATGTGGGAGATCGGCGCACAGGAGCAAGTAGTTGGGATCTCCGACCGGGGCACATACCTCGAAGGCGCCGATGACAAGACGATCGTTTCCGGCGAGGAAGGGTTCGTGAGCACGGAAACGGTGATCGCCGAAGAGCCCGATCTCGTACTGGCTCCCGATATCATTAACGACGATAAAGTAACGCAACTCCGCGAGGCGGGTCTCACCGTTTACAACTTCGACGCCGCGACGTCGATGGAGGACATCGTCGAGAAGACCAGACTAACAGGTCAAATCACTAATAGTTGTGAGGGTGCTGACGCACGTGCCGATGAAATGGAAAACTCGCTCGAAATCGTCCGAACGGCCGTCGAAGGTGAGGATCGCCCGACCGTGCTGTACCTGCTCGGTGGCGAGTTCACGGCCGGTAGTGGGACATTCATCAACGGCGTCATTGAAACGGCCGGCGGGACGAACATCGCTGCTGAAGCTGGGATCGAAGGCTACGCGCAAATTAGCCGCGAAGTCGTCGCCAACGAAAGTCCAGAATACCTCGTCGTGAGCAACGAAGCACCGGAAGTGGTGCCCAACGCACCGGCGTACAACAACACCGACGCCGTGCAAAACGACCAGATCATCACCGTCAACGCGAACTACTTGAACCAGCCTGCGCCCCGAACTATCCAGGTCGTCGAGGACTTCGCAAGCGAATGGCATCCTGATGCCTACGAGTCGGCCGCAGCGAGTCTCAGCGAGGACACCACGGTCACAACGACAGCGACGGACGCGCCCGGATTTGGTATGATCACCGCGCTCCTCGCACTCGTGGGGACCGTGTTCCTTACCCGTCGAGATTGACCTGAGAACCGACCGGGTTTCCGGTGATCGACCGGCCGACTGATATACCCCGAATGAAAACCCCGAAAACGAAATGGCTCCGATAGGTGCCCTCGCGGTCGGCGTCGCGTTTGTACTGGACGCCGTGGTGGGGGAACCCCCCGAGTCGGTGCATCCAGTCGCCCAACTTGGTCAGGTTATCGGGGCCCTCGACCACAACTTCTCGCGACCCGGTATCGTCGGGACGGTCATTGCCGTCCTGCTACCGCTGGCATTCGCCGTTCTGGCAGGCGGCTCGGTCTGGCTGCTCGGCCACGTGAACCCACTTCTGGCCGGTCTCTTTGGCGGCCTCATCCTCTTCACGATGCTGAGTCTCGATATGCTCACTGGATTGACGAGCCGCGTGATCGACGCGACAGAAACTGATCCGGAACAGGCAAAACAGGACGTTATCGGGCTCGTCGGCAGAAACACTGAATCACTCTCACCGGCTGAACTCCGGAGTGCGGCCGTCGAAAGCCTGGCCGAAAACCTCGCAGACGGGCTCGTCGGCCCGTTACTGGCGTTTGCCATCGGCAGCCTCGTGTCGCTCCCAGTCGCGGTGGGAACCGCAGCCTGGGTGAAGGGTGTGAACACGCTCGATTCGATGCTGGGCTATCCTGATCGTCCACTTGGAACTGCCAGTGCACGGCTTGACGACGTCGTCGAGTGGGTCCCCGCGCGGCTCAGCGCGGCCCTCATCGCCGTCGCTGCAGTCGATCCGTTGGCCCTCTCCCGCGCTCAAGCGTGGGTCGGTGAGCCCCAGTCGCCGAATTCGGGGTGGCCGATGGCGGCCATGGCGGCCACACTCGATATCCGACTTCGAAAACCCGACGCTTACGATCTCAATCCGACCGCATCGTTCCCCTCACTCGACCGCGCTCACGAGGCCGTCCAGGTCGGCACCCGGGCGGGCATCCTCGCCTTCGTTCTGGCCGGGGTGATCGCATGGTTCTAAGTGCATTTCGAGGAGCACTCGGGTTCTTGACGACCCTGCCAGTTGGGCATTCGAAGGCTGCCTGGGAGGCCTTCGCCACCTGCCCTGTCGTGATGGTGCCGGTGGGCTACGTCCTTGGTGCACTCCTCTCGCTCCCGCTCGTGTTCGGACTCCCCGATGCTATCGTCGGGTTCACCTTCGTACTCGGCGTCGGACTCTTCGCAGGTATCAACAATTTCGACGGGTTGCTTGATGTGGCCGATGGCGTCGCGACCCACGGCAACCCGGAAGCCGCCCGTGCGGCGATGAAAGACAGTGCAATCGGGGTCGGAGCCGTCCTGGCCCTCGGCGTGGTACTCCTGGGCCTGTTCGCCGTGGGCTTCACGCTTTCCGGCTCCGCCCCACGAGTCCTCGGCACCGTCGTCGCCGCCGAAGTCGGGGCCAAACTCGGGATGGTCACAGTCCTGGCCCGCGGGACGGCCAGTCACGAGGGATTGGGCTCCGCACTTTCGAGCAATGCAACCATCTGGACGCTCCCGCTTGGCGTCTTGCTTGCTCTCCCAGCAGCCCTCCTGACGCTCCCGCATCCTGCCGGTGCGGTTGCCGTGACCGTCGGAGTAACGACTGGCGTGGTGGTCGAACGGTGGGCCCGCGACCGACTCGGAGGCATCAATGGTGACGTACTGGGCGCCACCAACGAAATCGCCAGGCTCGCGGCGCTCCTCGCGGGGGTGATCGCATGGACGCTCTGGTGATGTGTGGCGGGCAGGGCTCCAGGCTCGAGTTCGAGGGCGAGAAGCCACAGTACGAAATCGCGGGACAACCGATGATCGATCGTGTTATCGACGCCCTGGAAGCCAGTACCGTCGACCAGGTCTCTGCGGTCGGGTCCCCTCAAGTGCCAGAGACACGCGCTCACGTCGATATCCCGGTCATCGAGGGCACCGGTGATGGGTACGTCGCCGACCTGTCCCTGGCCCTCGAGCAGGTCGAGCAGCCGGTTCTCACTCTCGGTGCGGACCTTCCGCTACTCGATGGGCCGGCGATCGACTGGGTCCTTGATGCATACGACACTGGCTCCGCCATGGTCGCGGTCCCTGTCGAGCGCAAAACCGAACTCGGCGTGTCCATTGACTCGACGAGTGAGTACCAAGGGACCATCGTGACCCCGACCGGCGTCAACGTCGTCGGCGACCCCGAACCCGAAGACACACTCATGACCACCGACCCCAAATTCGCTGTCAACGTGAATCGACCCAGAGATGCCTGGATCGCAACTGTGTTAGCGGGGAGCAATGGACCGAGATAGCGTCGGTCGCGTGGAGCGGGTCCCCCACGGGAGCGAGCCGAACGCTTCCGGGATCGATTTTAGTGCCAACATCAACCCTAAAACCCCACCAAGCGTGCAGGCTGTTTATGAGTCGGCGTTCGAAGACTCGAAAGCCTACCCATCGGATACCGCCCCGGGCTATCGGCTGGCGGCAAGCGAATACGTCGACGTCGAACCCGGTCAAATCGTGCCCACACCGGGCGGATTGGCCGCGGTCAGACTCGCATTATCGGTGACGGTCGGCCCCGGGGACACGGTACTCGTTCCGTCCCCGAGTTTCGGTGAGTACGCCAGGGAAGTCCGACTGCAGGGCGCCGAGCCGGAGTTCGTCCCCCACGACGAACTGCTCGAGACCGATCCTGACTCCCACGCACTCGCGATCGTCTGTAATCCCAATAACCCAACTGGCGAGGCCGCCGACCCAGATGCCCTCCGTGACTTTGTGGAGCGAAGCCAGGCTGGGGACACCACCGTCCTCGTCGACGAGGCCTTCCTCGGCTTCTCAGAAAAACCGACAATTGCCGGGACGGAGGGCGTGATTGTCGCCCGGTCGCTGACGAAACTCTTTGGCCTCCCAGGACTCCGCGCCGGGTTCGCCGTCGCGAAAGGGGACCTCCTAGAACGACTCGATCGAGCCCGAATAACCTGGAACATCGGCGTCCCGGCGATGCAGGTGGGTGCCCAGGCAATGCGAGCGTCGGAGTTCATTCAAGAAACCAGAGAGCGCGTCTCCCGAGAGCGGGGCCAAATGCGGGCCAGACTCGAATCGCGGTTCTCGGTCCACGAATCAGACGCCCCCTTCCTGCTGCTCGAAGTGGATGGCTCCGTAACCGAACTGCTCGAGCGGGCCCGTGAGCGAGAGGTAATCCTCCGAGACGCCCGAACCTTCAGAGGGCTCGATTCTCACGTGCGGGTTGCCGTCCGGCGGCCGTCGGAGAACCGCCGACTTGAGGAGGTGCTCGAACGTGTTTGAGACGACGATTCAGGACGACGTTCTGCAGGTCCAGTCCTCGGGTGCACGATGGTTGCTCACTGGCTGGAGCGGAGGGTACACTGACAGTAAGACGGTCTACAACATTTCGGTTCCGGAGGGGTGGGATCGGACTGACCTGGCCACCTATTCGAACGAACGACGCGACGCCGCCGGTTTCGAGACCGATGGACCGGCGCTGTTGACCGGAGTCGACATGCAACACGCCGCCGGCGCAACGATCGATGGCGTTCGGGCAGTCGCTACCGTCGGCCTCTCGAACCCGGCCGCACTGCCCCTTGACCCGGATGGAACTGATCCAGAGGGATTGGTACCCGGGGAGGCCCCTGCGACGGGGACAGTCAACCTCATAGTGGGGACGGAAAGAGCCCTTGGAGACGGGACCCTGGGGACACTACTGGGAGTCACCGTCGAAGCGAAGACGGCCACGCTCCAGCAACTAACTGGGTTTACAGGAACCACGTCAGACGCCGTCGCCGTCGGTACCGATCCGGCGGGGCAGGCGGTTTCGTTTGCAGGCAGTGCAACCGACGTCGGTGACGCCACCCGGACCGCAGTTCGAGAGGCGCTCACGCGGAGTTTCGCGTCCCGATTTGCGGACTCGGAGCCGCCAGTGTCCGTCCCGGAGGCCGACACCGGAATCGTGACCAGCCGAATTGCGACGCCATTCGACCCATGACCAGCGCACGTGACGGAACAACCAGGGCAACAACGATTCTCGTCGCTGGAACGGCCAGTCACGTCGGAAAATCAGTTGTGACGGCGGGAATCGCCCGGTTGCTGGCAAATCAGGACGTGGCCGTCGCCCCGTTCAAGGCCCAGAACATGAGCAATAATGCCCGAGTGGTTGTCTCTCCGGACCGGGACGCAGAGGCGAAGGACCACGATGTTGGGGCCGAATGGGGCGAAATCGGTGTCTCTCAATACGTTCAGGCGCGCGCCGCGGACGCAACTCCCACAACGGACATGAATCCCGTGCTCCTCAAACCTCGGGGCAACGGCGAGAGTCAGTTGGTCATTCACGGGCAGGCCACCGAACACTTCGAACCTGGCACCTACTACGACGTGCACTGGGAGACCGCCCGCGAGGCCGCGATCGCGTCCCACCGACGACTCGAGGCTGAATACGACGTTCTCATTGCGGAAGGCGCTGGTAGCATCGCGGAAATCAACCTGCTGGATCGGGACCTGGCCAACATCGAGACGGCGCGTTTCGCCGATGCCGAGATCGTTCTGGTCGGCGACATCGAACGGGGCGGCGTCTTCGCGAGTCTCTACGGGACCCTCGAACTGATGCCGGCTGATGTCCGGAACCAGGTGGCCGGCATCGTCATCAACAAGTTCCGCGGATCGAAGGCAGTCCTCGAACCAGGGATCGAAGAGTTCGAGTCGATGACAGGGGTCCCGATCCTCGGTGTGCTGCCGGCCGAAGATCCAGGGCTTCCCGAGGAGGATAGCGTCTCGCTCCCGGCCGAGGGTGAACACACTGTCTTCGGGGGTGAGGATGGCATCTCAGAGACCAGATCCGTCCATGTGGCCGTGCCACGCATCCCGTTCATTTCGAATTTTACCGACCTCGAACCGTTGGCCGCAGAACCCGGCGTTCGAGTGCACTACATTCCGCTCACAACCGAATTGGCGGAGTACGACGCGGTCGTGCTCCCGGGGTCGAAAAACACCGTCGACGACCTGCTCGCCCTCCGAGACGCGGACTTTGGCCCGAAGATTCGGGCCTTCGACGGCCCCGTCGTGGGGATCTGTGGCGGCTACCAGATGCTTGGGGATCGGATCGAAAACGCGGGGATCGAGAGCACGGCCGTTGAGGGAACTGTGCCGGGACTCGGAGTACTCCCAGTGAGCACGACCTTCTCGGCCGAAAAAGCGGTTTCCCGGACCACATGTGAGGTGGAGGGTTCTGGCCCAATTGTTGATGCCGACGGGACCGCTTCGGGGTACGAGATACACATGGGGGATGCGAGATTTCTGAAGCCTGTGGCCCACCCGCTCGAAGAGACAAGTGCGCACCAGGAAGCGGTCCTTGGCACATATCTCCACGGCCTCTTCGAGAACCAGTCGGTCAGGGACGCATTCGTAGGGACACTCTTCGAACGGGCCCAAGAGTCGGCTCCGGAGCAATCGGACCGTGCTGGGTCACCCTACGAACGTGCAGCAGCCCTCCTCGAGACACATCTCGAACTAAAAGCGGTTACCGGGTTGTGGGCCCACCTCGGATCTCAGTAGCCCTCAGAACAGGTGTTTGGTCGAGGCTTCGACGCCACCACCGACCTGCCAGACTCGGGTCGAAATTCCCTGTGCTTCGATGGCCTGGCGAACGGTCTCGACGTGCGCAGCCGTGGTGTTGAGATAGGCCGTCGCCCCGGTGTCCGCGGAGAAATAGACCGACACGCCACGGTCCCGCAGCTCTCGGGCCGTTTCCAGTACCGCAAGGGTCTCGGGGCGCCAGTAGAGCCAGTTTTCGGGGCCGGTCATCGTGACCCCCAACAGTTCGATCGACTCCCGTTCGGCGATGGCAAACGTCCCATCGAACTCACCCTGTCGAATGGCCCGCCGGAGGTCCGAAGCGGTCCCGTGTACCCCTGCCAACCGGGCCTCGTAGTACGGGGAGTCCGGTGTGGTCGCATGGGCCCGGGACGTGTACTTCCGCTCCGGAAGCGAGGCGATCACGATGCGAACGTCGTCGTCGAACCCGGCTGGAATGGGGGCAGCGACACTATCCTGTGGTGCAGATGCCGTTCGGAGATGAGCGAACCCACCCACAACACTTCTGGCCGCCGACGCCGCTCCCCGTCTGGCGAGTCGGGAAAGTTCGTCCCGACTGGGTTCGAGGCCCGCTGCTGAAGCCCCAGCCGTGGCCAGCGCGGCATATGCCGATGCGGACGCACCAAGTCCGACGTTGGACTCGAAGGTGTTCTCCGAGACCACTCGGGCTCCTGAATCGATTCCTGCCTGGTCCCGAACGAGACCGAGCACCTCCCCGACACGATCAGCGCCCTCCTTATCGATCGGTTCGCCGTCGACCGTGACCGAATCCTGATCGTGACCGAACTCGACCGTGGTCGTGGTCCGTGAGGGCGCCGTACAGACCGAAATCGAGTCGTGGGCCGGCACGTTCAGCTCCGGGTCCCGAAACCCGTGATATTTCAACAGGCCCTGGATCGGATGGGCGACGGCGGTCCCCTTCATTACCTGTCGGAGTGGTTTGACCACCGAACAATAACCACTTCCGGTCTGCTGTCCCGACAGACCAGTACCCACCATGAGTACCGTTATCAGCATTGGCCCCCTTCGTAGAGTATGAGCATTCTCGTCACCGGCGCGACCGGATTCGTCGGGGGGTATTTGGTAACTGACCTCCTCGAACACGACTACGACGTCCGGGCATTGACACGAGACCGTGAGGCGGGCCAAGAACGACTCGATTCTCGGATCGAAGTCCGAGAAGGCGACGTCCTTGAACCGGACACACTCGGTGGTGTTTTCGAGGATGTCGACGTCGCGTTCTATCTCATCCATTCGCTTGGTATCGGTGATGAGTTCGAGGAACGGGACAAACGGGCGGCACAGAATTTCGCCGACGCAGCCAGTGAAGCCGGGGTCGACCGCGTGATCTACCTCGGTGGGTTAGGCGAAACTGGCCCCGACCTTTCACCGCACCTGCGCTCGCGACGGGAAGTCGAAGAAGTCCTTCGAACCGGGTCGTACGACCTGACGAGTTTCCGAGCTGCCATCATCGTCGGGGCCGGGAGCGCGAGTTTCGAGATGGTTCGCCAGATGGTCTCCCGCCTTCCGGTAATGATCACGCCCCAATGGGTCCGGACGCCGTCCCAGCCAATCGGCATCGACGACGTCACTGAATACCTCCGCCGTGCCATCGAAACCCCCGAAACTAGGGGCGAAACACTCGAAATCGGCGGCCCAGAAGTCCTCTCCTACCAGGAAATGATGGAACGGACCGCTGCGACGATGGGGCAGCGACTGTACATCATCCCTGTCCCGGTCCTCTCCCCAAAAATCTCGGTCTACTGGATCGACCTGGTTACTGACACCCCGAAACACATCTCCCATCCGCTGATCGAGGGACTCAAGAATCCGGTCGTGGTGCGGGACCACCTTGCAGAGGAACTGCTCCCGATGGAACGCACACCGTTCGACGATGCCGTCGAAAAGGCCATCGCTGCGGAATGAACCACGACCGTCCTCCGGGGGAGCGTGAATGGGTCTACGAAAGCATCGTCAGAAGCGTCCCAGGCGTCAACACATCCCGCCGAGTCGCCGTCGCTGTCCAGTTCCTGGGCTTCGAACTTGTCGTGTTGCTTCTTGGGTGGTATCACGGACTTCCGAAAGCCGCACTTGCCGGAACGATCGGGGTCGTCGTCTCCGTTGCAGGGAGCGTGTTCATGCTCCGGCTCTCCAAGGGCTTTCGAACGGGGACCGAGCCTCGGGCATATCTAGAACTGTTACATGGTTCGCGGATCGAAATCGTCCTCGGGCTCGTCTCGTTCGTCCTCCTGATCGTTTACGCGTTTGTGTATGACCCGCAGGGCCAGGGGCCACAACTTGTCACGGATCTTCTGGGCAGCCAACCGCCGCTTCTGTTCAGTGCAGTCCTCCTGTTCATCGGTTGGGACGTGGCCTACCGAATTGGGGTCGGGTGGTGGGCCTGTGTAACCGGGTTCTGGCGCTCCGTTCGATTCGGTGAAGACCTTCCGAAAGAGACCCGCCGCCGGTTCGCTCGACTGGACGCCATAACGATCGTTTTTGCCTCACTGCAACTGCTCATCGTCCCGGTTCTCTCCGGCCATCCGATACTCCAGGCGGCTGTACTGGGTCACGTGGTCGCGGTCGGGGTCGTTTCCGGAGCCTCGATTGCCCTCCTTCGTCGCTGACATGGATCCAAGGCTAACGATCATAGGGACTCGCGCTCGAAGGTGTAATTGATGAAGCGTCGATGGTCCCAACTCCTGTTTTTTGCAGTCCTCGTCTTGGTCTTCGGGCTGGTGGTGGGTGGGCCACTGAGCGATGTTAGCAGGTACGGTGAGACGGGTGTGAACAGCACGGATTCGGTAACCGTCACCTTCGTGGGGTCGGACGGAGTCGAGTTAGGCCAGATTACCGGGCCGATCGCGGATACCTGGACCGAGCGGCGCACCGGTTTGAGCGACACCGAATCGCTGGACCCGAACGAGGGGATGGTTTTTGTTTACGAGGACGAAGGGACCCGGGCCTTCGTGATGCGGAACATGTCCTTCCCGCTTGACATCATTTTCGTGGGCGAGGACGGGCAGATCACCGCGATCTATCATGCGGCGGCGGATGCTGACCGCCACTTCAGCGCCCAGGCCAGGTGGGTGATCGAAGTAAACCAAGGGTATACCGACACGCACAACGTCAGCGTCGGAGATGAAGTGCAAGGATTGCCCCGTTGATGCGAGGTTGGAAACGGTTGGTGAGGATTTCGCGAGTCATTGAAGACGATTGAGCGAAACAAGGAGAAAGTTTGGAGACGATTGGGCGGAACACGGGGATTCACCAATGTTTTTGAACGAACCCAGCCCCAGATAAAAACATGGCCCACCCCGCCGGCGATGACGACCCCTTCGAGGACGTCCGGGAACAGGCGTCAAACCCGATGGGGCGGCTGTTCATCGGCTACGGTCGCGGGTATGTCTCGTACTTCCTGGTGGGCGTGGTCACGAGTATTTTCGCCCGACTGTTGGACCTCCTTCCACCGGTGTTACTCGGGATTGCGATCGACTCCGTGTTCCGCGACGACGTTCCATTTGACGCCCGACTACCGTTCTCGTGGCTTCCGGAAGCCTGGCTTCCGGTCACTCCGGAAGGGAAATTCTGGTTCACGGTTGGGGTCATCGGGCTGAGCTTCGGCAGCGCGGCGATCTTCCACTGGATGCGCAACTGGGGCTGGAACTCGTTCGCACAAAAGATCCAGCACGACGTGCGGACCGATACGTACGACGAAATGCAGCGGTTGGACATGGGGTTTTTCGCCGACAAACAGACGGGAGAGTTGATGTCGATCCTCTCGAACGACGTGAATCGACTGGAGCGGTTCCTGAACGAAGGGATGAACGGCGCGTTGCGGCTCGGGGTGATGGTGCTGGGCATCGGCGGCGTGCTCTTTGCCCTCAACTGGCAACTCGCGCTCGTCGCGTTGCTGCCGGTCCCGCTGATCGCGGGGTTTACGTACGTCTTCGTCCAGCTGATCCAGCCGAAATACGCGACTGTTCGCTCCTCCGTCGGGACGTTGAACTCCCGACTGGAGAACAACCTCGGTGGGATTTCGGTCATCAAAAGTGCAAACACCGAAGTCTACGAATCCGAGCGGGTCGAGGACGTCTCGATGGAGTACTACGACGCCAACTGGGACGCCATTCGGACTCGGATCACCTTCTTCCCCGGCCTGCGGCTGCTGGCGGGCATCGGCTTCGTGATCACCTTCACAGTGGGCGGCCTGTGGGTCTTCCGAGGCGCCGCACCGGGCCCGTTCTCGGGGACCCTTCAGGTGGGGAGTTTTGTCACGTTCATCCTCCTCACCCAGCGGTTCATCTGGCCGATGGCCCAGTTCGGACAGATCATCAACATGTACCAGCGTGCGCGGGCCTCGGCTGAACGGATCTTCGGGCTGATGGACGAGCCGAGTAAGATCCCCGACGATCCGGAGGCCCCAGCACTCGAGGTCACTGACGGGGAGGTCGTCTTCGACTCGGTTACCTTCGGTTACGAGGAGGAGTCCATCGTCGAGGCACTCTCCTTCCGGGCCGGAACCGGCGACACGGTGGCGCTCGTCGGTCCCACAGGGGCAGGCAAATCGACCGCACTCAAGTTGCTTCTCCGGATGTACGACGTCGATGAGGGTGCCATCCGTATCGACGGCCAGGACGTGCGGGAGGTCTCCCGGTCAGGTCTGCGAGAACACATCGGGTACGTGAGTCAGGACACGTTCCTGTTCTACGGGACGGTCATGGAGAACATCAGTTACGGTTCCCAAGACGCCACGGAGGGCGAGATCATCGAGGCGGCGAAGGCTGCCCGGGCCCACAAGTTCATCGAAGAACTGCCTGATGGCTATGACACCAAAGTGGGTGAGCGGGGGGTCAAACTCTCGGGTGGACAGCGCCAGCGGGTTGCAATTGCCCGGGCGATCCTCGCGGACCCCGAGATTCTGATCCTCGACGAGGCGACCTCCGACGTCGATACCGAGACCGAGATGCTCATCCAGCGGAGTTTGCAGGAACTCACCGAAAACCGGACGACCTTCGCGATCGCCCATCGCCTTTCGACGGTCAAAGACGCGGACACAATCGTCGTGCTCGACGAAGGCAAAATTGTCGAGAAAGGGACCCACGAGGAGCTCCTCGAAGCGGACGGGCTCTATGCGAACCTCTGGGGAGTGCAAGCCGGGGAAATCGAGGACTTGCCGGAGACCTTCGTGGAACGGGCTCGCGAGCGGTTGATCGACGGCGAACCGGTCCTGGAAGACTAAGCCACCAATCGAGCTCCGAAAGTTCCACGAACGGGGGTATTTTAGGCCTCGGCCCCCCGCCCCTGCACATGGACCTTCACGCGAGCACCTGGACCGACGCCGACGCGGCCGAGACCGATATAGCGTTCATTCCCGTCGGAAGTACCGAGCAGCACGGTCCCCACGGCCCACTCGGAACTGATTTTCTGGCTGCCGAGGCTGTCGCCAGCGAAACCGCAGACCGAGTTGATCGGGAGGTGATGGTAACGCCCCCAATGCCCGTCGGTGTCTCCGAAGAGCACCGTCAGTTTACCGGGACCCTTTGGGTCAGTCCGGATACGTTCCGCTCCTACGTCCGCGAGGTTGCCGAATCGCTCCTGCATCACGGCTGGAACCGAATCGTCCTGGTCAACGGCCACGGGGGAAACGTTCGGGCCATCGGTGAAGTCGCTGCTCGGCTCTCCCGAGCAGAAGATGCGCTCGTCGTCCCGTTCACCTGGTTCGAGGCCGTCGATGGGGCCTTCGACATGGGACATGCAGGACCCCTCGAAACCTCGTTCTTGCTCCACACCCAACCCGAACTCGTCGAGACTGATCGACTCGACGCAGGCCGCGACGGTGGGACCGACCGCTGGGGTGAGTGGGTTTCGGGGACGAATGTGGCCCACGATTCGGCCGAGTTCACGGAAAACGGCACTGTCGGTGACCCGACCAGGGCAACGGCTGAAGAGGGTGAGAACCTACTTGAGCAAGCCACGACCGCACTGGAAACTCTTCTTTCCACCCTTGCTGATCGGCCTGTGAGGACCGTCCCACATAAATAACGCGCCTGAGGAGTAACTCGTGGAAGTGTCTCCCGCAGACCGCTCACTCGACCGCGTCGAGTGTCATCAGCGGATATCCATCGACCATTTGCATCGACCCCTCTGCCCGACGCCCGTCTTTCGAGACGACCACGTCGACGTTCAGATGGCGGCCTGCCAGCCCAGTATACCCGTAGGGTCCGACGTCCCCGGCGAGGACTTCGCGGTCGATTGTCACCGCGACCGATTCACAGTGGGGCTGGTTCTCGATCGACTCCTCGATCGCTGTCTCCAGGCTCTTCGCACTCGATTCGCTGACCGGTGTCCCGATGAACTGGTGAAAGAGGGCTCCGAACTTGATCCCAAGTTCGAAACTCGCCTGTTCCCCGTCGGTTGGCATGCCTGGGAGGAGTGCGGACAGCGACAAAGCAGTTCGGGTCGAACCACATCCTACTTATTCCCGCTTGCCGACTCAATGAATGAATGGACGAACCGGTCCTGTTGACGGGCGCGGCCGGCCGAGTCGGCACGGCGATCCGGGAGGGCATCGGCGAACAGTACGATTTCCGGCTCCTCGACCGCGAACCACCGGCCGACTCCGTCGACCATCCGCTCTTCATCGGAGACATCACCGACCGGGAAACCCTGGAAGAGGCGATGGAGGGGGCCGAAGTCGTCGTCCACCTGGCTGGGGACCCGCGGACGGACGCCCCGTGGGAGAGCGTCCTGCGGAACAACATCGATGGAACGCAGACGATTTTCGAAGTCGCCGTCGAGG
Source organism: Halodesulfurarchaeum sp. (assembly GCF_036626455.1). Taxonomy (NCBI): domain Archaea; kingdom Methanobacteriati; phylum Methanobacteriota; class Halobacteria; order Halobacteriales; family Halobacteriaceae; genus Halodesulfurarchaeum; species Halodesulfurarchaeum sp. The sequence continues at coordinate 23,355 of NZ_JAZKRK010000004.1, forward strand.
TGGGCGTCGAGAAGGTCATCTTCGCCTCTTCGAATCACGCCGTCGGCCACTACGAAACCGACCGCGAACCGGACCTGTACCAGGCTGAGGACGAGTTCCAAATTGATGGGTCGGAACTCCCCCGACCCAGTAATCTCTATGGGGTGAGCAAGGCGACAGGGGAAATCCTGGGCCGGTATTACCACGACGAGTACGGGCTCTCGGTGCTCAACGTCCGGATCGGCAATCTCACGAAGGAGCATCCGCCTCGGAACTACGAACGTGGGCAGGCCATGTGGCTCTCACATCGTGACTGTGCGCACCTCTTCGACCGAGCGATCCAGGCCGAATACGACTTCGAGATCGTCTACGGGATTTCGGACAACGACCGGAAGTTCTACTCCATCGACCGGGCGCGGGACGTGCTGGACTACGAGCCGCGTGACAACTCCGGGGAGTACACGCTGGCTGGCGACCCGAAAGGAGGCGGCGAGTTGTGAGTGGCCGAATGTTCGAATTGGTACCCTCCTGTTGCTAGTGGGAAGGGGGGTCGCTAGCGGGTTGGCACTTTTGTAGGTATCACGGGACATCGAAGGGGCGTGAGTATTGTGCGATTCGTTCGTCGTTTTCTTGGGAGGGCTTAATATTTTCGCTATAATTGGCTTACAGGATTTATATTGGCCGATTTCAGGCAATTTGGGTCGTCGTTCTCTCTGCCGACTCTATTTATCCGATTTTTGAGCGAAGTAAAGCCAGGATCTCTGTCAAGAAGTAATGATGCTCTCAGTTGACGGCTGAATACATAGCGCGTATCGATCAACAGAGGGTCATAATTCCTTTTGAAAATCGAGGAGGTTACCGAAATCAGCGACAAGAACGGCTCGCTCCGTGAGATCCTTGAACGCCCATTGGAACTTGGCACCGGTTGCTAATAACATAGTCCGGGGCCTTCGGAATGACAGGAAGAAAAGGGGCCTCAGCCCTGCTCTTTGGGACAGTGAGGCGGTCAATTTGCAACGAGGCGGTCGTATATCCGATCCATTCGGGCCGCCATCACGAAGTCAGTTTTGTGCAGTCCGTCTATCTTGTGGGTCCACATCTCGACTGTGACTGTACCCCACTGCAGATGGATATCCGGATGGTGCCACTCCTCCTCCGCGAGTTCCCCGATCTCTTTGGTAAAATCGAGGGCCCCACGGAAATCTTCGAAGTCGTAGGCCCCCTCAAGATGGTGTTCGTCGATGACGGCCCAGACGTCCTCGTCAATTTCCTCAAGGTACTCCGCGTACTCGTCTCCTATGAGCGGTTCGTCTTCCGAGTTGCACGCGACACATTCCTGTTCGGCGAGCGATTCGGACATGTGTAGTTGCATACTACTGTTTCACAAGTATAACGTCACGGACATCGGAACTCCTGGCGACTTTCGATAGTAATGCGTTCGGCCGCGGACGTCCAAAACACGACGACAGCTAGCGGCTGAGACCGTGGGGTTTCCTTGGCTAGTTTTCGAGCCTCCCGTCCACGAGCTTGATCTCTGGACCTTTCGCGGGCAAGGCTCCCGGAACCGGCTCTCTCGATAGCGGACCTTGGTGGGGGCGGACCTCTCTGACGGCACTCTCAGGGGTAACGGAAACGAACGGCAGCGAGTGTGCCACCGAGGACTGCGACCGCAGAGCCTACTGACTGTTCACCGTGCCCACAAGAGGCCGAGGCCGAAGACAGCGTCATCAGTATACACACGGACGGAGCGAAAACGAGGTCTGAAAGACACGACCGTCACACAGCGACAAAGCAACTAATTTCCGAGTAACAGAGAGAAACCTATTGCGACCGAGTGATGACCTCATGGACTAAACGAATTACCCCGGTTTGCTTATTTTCTAAATAGGTCCTTCCGGACAGTGCTGAACTCAAGGCGCGATTTCAGCAAGGTTTGAGAGCGTAGCGTTCTCGACTCGATGCTTCGAGTTTTGTGAGAATTCCTCGGTGTTCTAAATTCCGCAAGACGGTAATCGTCTTGATTCGTTGCCACCCGAATTTGGATTTGATCTGCTTGGTCGTTGCCGATCCTACCTCACTGAGATATAGTACCATAAGTCTCTCTGCGTCCGAACTCACCTCCTCGAAAGGAGTTTGGAGTTTCATTACTGATCGGGTAAATAGTATGCATCAATTCGCAAATAATTTATGCCAATTTATTTACTCAAACCTGCCACCAGATAATGACATCCCGAAGATACGTGGTGTCTTCGCTAATTTGCTGAAAGTGACTATATTACTGTTCACAGTCGCCCTGCTCTTGTAGGCGGTGTCTCTATTCATATATATTCGAAGTGCCTGTCCCAATCTCGATCCCCGAAACCGTCCCAAGAAGTTCCAACGCGGTATTCGATCCAATTGCTATGGATAAATTTCGGTCGCTTGCTGAGTACACCCTCTCTCTGCTGACCGTTTTGAGACCTGTTAGGAACACTACTCACAGGGAAGTATTCACTGCAACAGATGAGCGTCGCGGAAAATACGGGGCGAGATCGAAACCCAAAAACGGGGGTGTCGCGGAGGAAAGTTATGGTCCGACTGGGGGCCTTGGACCTGGTCGCAATCGCCGCCACGTTAGCGTTTGCGGTGCCGATCGGGCTGTTTGGCGTCCAGTTGCTCCACGACGGGCGATTACTCGTCGGCCTCACGGGCGTCGCTGTCGGGGTGGGATTGGTCGCCATCGAGCAATATGTCTGGACCCCCGGTGACGTGCCCCAGAACGCCCTGTCGGCCCTCCTCCGGCGACTCCTGCCCTGAGGGTCGTCCCAGTTTGGCACCATCAACAGGGTTTCGTATTTTTTACATATCCGAACCCAAAACCCAGCAATTAGAATTGGTGCTGTTGGTCTGGGAATATGGGATGAATCGTTCATCACGGTAATAACCGTCATCTTTATTTTGGAAGAAGAGACGCTTAGAGGGGGAGAATTATACGTTTTGTCAGTATGCGTCGGCCGGGATTCGAACCCGATGGCGAGACTCACGTCGTTCGTCTCGCGTGATTCGAATCCGGGCCCGCTCGTTCGCTCAGGGTGTTCGCTCACTGCGCTGGCCGGGATTCGAACCACCTGAAGACGCTCGTTCCTCTCGTCTTCTGTACTTCGATTCCCGGCGGGGCGACTTCATAGCCAGTTCACAACTGCGACACGACTGTCGCCGGTCGCGGTTGGTTCACGATGTGAGAAGTGCGCCGGCCGGGAATCGAACCCGGGCTATGAGCTTGGGAAGCTCATGTCCTACCACTGGACCACCGGCGCTCGGTTCCGTGTTTCCGAGGAACGCACAAAAACGTAGCGTTTGCCCCGCGGGAATGGCTTTTACCCCTCCCAACCGAAGGACGAACCATGACAGTTCCGGACACCATCGACCCCTTCGACCTCCGGTTTGCCCCGGACGAACTCGACCCCGTGGTCGGGTCGATCACCGACTTCATTTCCGACACCATGAGTGAGGCTGGTGCCGAACGGGCGATTATCGGCCTCTCCGGTGGAATCGACAGCACCACGACAGCCCACCTAGCGGTCGACGCCCTGGGCGTCGATGCAGTTCACGGGCTGGTGCTGCCGGGGCAAGTGAGCCGGGCGGACAACATGAGCGATGCCGAACGGGTCGCACTCGATTTGGGCATCGAGTACGACGTTATCGGGATTCAACCCTTCGTCAGGCAGTTCGTCGATGCCATACCAGAAGCCGAATCCGACCACATCGCGGTCGGAAACACTCGGGCCAGGGTTCGGGCGGTCCTGGCCTATCTCGTCGCGAATCACGAGAACGGACTGGTAGTCGGAACCGGGAACCGCACCGAATCGCTGGTCGGCTACTTTACCAAGTACGGCGACGGAGCAGTGGACTGCCATCCCATCGGCCGGCTTTACAAACAGCAAGTCCGCCAGGTCGCTCGCCATCGTGGCGTCATCGAGGAGCTGGTAACGAAAACCCCGACGGCGGGGCTCTGGGCCGGGCAAACCGACGAGGATGAACTGGGGATCGACTACGACACGCTTGATGCGATTCTTGCTGTCCATGTGGATGGCGAACTCTCCCCGGGTGCGACGGCCAGGCTGCTTGATGTCGAACGGGATGTCGTCGAACGAGTGGCCGAAATGGTCGTCCGGAGCGAGCACAAACGAAATCCGCCCAGCCAGCCTGAGCCACTGTTTTAGCCGCAAGTGGCCCGGTCGTGACACGCTGTCCTGTTCTCCGTACAACCACGAAATCACGGGTCCAGTTTGGTGCTTTCCAAAGGTCTTTGCCCTTCCCCACCCTAATCCTGGTACGATGGATGAGGTCGCGCAGGCGCGCACCGCGGTGACCGAGGCGATCAGGGGCATCACCCCGGCCCGTCTCAAGCACGCGATGAACGCCCATCTCCTCAGGGCATCGATGATACCCGGTGTGCTCGCTCTTTTGAGTGCCTCGGTCGTGAGTGGCGACGCGGAGGAGCCGACCTTGTCGAACCGCGCCGCCGGCGTCCAGTTGATTTACGATGGCCTCCGGCTCACTCGCGCCCTGGTGCACGACGAGCCTTGGGAAGGACCTGACCCGACTGTGGAGGACGACCTGGACGTTCTGGCCGCGGATGTCCTCGTCGCAGAGGGCTTTCACCTCCTTTCACATACTGAAGCCGCTGACAAAGCCGTCGAGACGGTCCGGGAGTTTGGCACGGAACAAACCGAACTGAGGTCCGGCGGTACGACCGCCCGCTCGCTCGAAGCTAATGTCTTCGAACTCGCTGTTATCGCTGGGGCGACTGCTACGGGGAGTGAAACACCGTTGTCGCTTCGGCAGTACGTGGTTGGCCTCGCCCACTCGCATGGCGCACCACCGCTCCCGGCGGCACCGGAAGGACTCCCGGATGGCATCGAGGAGGCGATGAATCGAGTTGGGGGGCATGCGACCGGCGAAGAACCGATGCGAACCCCGTCCGCGACTGATACCTGATCGACGCTAATCGAAACCCCCAAAGGGGATGGGTCCCTCTCATCGACTGCCTGCCTGGGTAGCTTAGCGGTAAAGCGCGTCCTTGGTAAGGACGAGAGCGCGGATTCAAATTCCGCCCTAGGCTCTCTTCGTTTTCGTCGAAATCGCGCACTGGGACGCCTGACCGACCGCAATTGCGATCTCCTCGAGTACAACGTGCTTATCCTGGATTGGGGAGAATTTCTCGAGGCGGTCCTCGATGAGATCGAAACAGGCGCTGAATCCGTTGTGGTGGCCGAGGACCCAGAGCGGGTTGGAACCACGAACGAATGGAACGACGACCGGCTACGGGGCCGATCAGAGCATGGCGAGTGAGAACTCCCGTCCAGCAGCCAAGGCCCCACCGGCGACGAGAACGCCAAGAACTAACAGCAGTCCGTTTCCGATCGGGTTTGCGGCCCGTGTCAGCCCGACCGTACATGATCCGGAGCCAAGGGGCGCGAACGGTCGGATACCCATCGGCGTGAGCGCATCAGCGAACAGATGGGCCCCGATCATCACGGTTCCGATGACGAACCCGAAGACTCCGAGGGGGCCCTGGACCTGTGCACCGAACTCACTGCCGATAACCCATCCCCCAGCTCCCAGTAGCAGGCCGACGAGCAGGGCGAACCAGAACGTGTGGGTGATACCACGATGGGAGATGAAGGGAACCAGCTGGTCCCAGTCAGGCACCATTGACCCACCGAGGACGATCCCACCCCCGATAATTGCCAGTTTCTCGTACCCAGCCGCCACCAACAGAAAGCCCACCGGTGCGTAGGTGAGCAACGCAGCGCCATAATGTCCAGTACGATACATAGCTAGCTCTTTGCCCAGTTTGGCAGTTTCACTTGGTTCCTTTCGTCTTCCATACCTGTTTGTTACCGAGCCGATGTAAAAGGAGTGTGGCTTGGACCCGCCGACGGCTCCGGGTTTGAAGCCGGCTCAGCCATTCACCGCAGGCGGGTCGCGGACAGGTGAGCAGAGGGCAGAAGTGAGAGCGGATTGGCTTAGTCTACCAAACCAGCGACGAGGTCCGAAACAAACCGCATTTCTTCCTGATTGATGGTATGGGCCATCCCATCGTAGAGCCGCATATCGACGTCCGCGTCCATGGACTCGAAGACGGCTGCGGTCTCTCGGACGCGGTCGGCCGGGATATGCGGGTCCACGTCGCTACAGCCGAGGAAGACCGGGGTGTCGGCAAGGTCGCCGTCGTAGTCCGCGGTATCGACTGTCTCGCCCAGCAAGCCACCACTTAACCCCGCCAGTCCACCGAATCTTTTTGGCCAAGTGACAAGATACTCACTCGCCAGACAGGCGCCCTGAGAGAAGCCAGCGAGCATGATCCGTTCGGAGGGGATGCCTTCCTCTCTGGCCAGTGTCACGGCGGTATCGATTGCCTGGAGCCCTGAACTGCGACCGGGCTCGTTGGACTCGATCGGAGCCAAAAACGAGTTTGGGTACCATTCGCTGTTCGCTGCTTGTGGAGCAAGGAGAGCGACCCCTTCGTGGTGGACCTGGCGACCGAATTGGGTGATGCTGCGAGCAGTTGCGCCCCGACCATGTACGAGGATGAGCGTTGCATCGGCCGTCGACAGTTCAGTCCCGGCCTCGACGATCGGTTGGTCTTGGTGGGGTCCCGCCGGTTCGTCTGTCATTGTGACCGCTCCGGAAATCCGAGATCCGGCAGTCCTGCTTCGATCTCTTCGCGCCGGTCCGCGAGCCAGTCGGGGAGCACCAGGCCGGAGCCGAGGTCAGCGAGATCCTCATCGACGGTATAGCCCGGTTCCTCCGTGGCGAACTCGAAGAGAATGCCGGCACCGGTCCGGACGTACACCGACTTGAACCATTTCCGATCGATGATTTCTGTGGGTCTCAACCCTCGGTCCTGGAGCCAGGTCCGCCACGCTGCTTGTTCTGCCTCAGTCGTGCGGAATGCGATGTGATGCACGGTGCCAGCGCCCTGACGACCACGAGCGGCGTCTGACCGCAACTTGAGATCGAGGACGGCCCCCAACTCGCCTGTGGACTCGTAGCGTATTCGGTCGTCTCTCTGCTGGGTTTCCGTAAACCCCATCGCTTCGATGAGGCCTGGCATCCCGCGGTCGTCCGCGATGGAGAGTTTTGCCCCATGAAAACCACGGATCGCGTGTTCCGGTGGAACCGGGCCTTCAGGCGGGACTCCATCTGGAGCCTCGGTCGCGACCAGTTCGAGAGCCAGCCCATCGGGATCACGGAACGGGATGACAGTTTCGTCGAACCGATTCATCGAGGCCTCCCGTTCGACTCCCGCTTCATCCAGCCGATCGACCCAATAATCCACCGCGGGCTTCGGAATCATGAACTGCACGGTGGTGACCTGGCCGGTACCGGGTTGTCCTTTTGTGGCCCCGGGATACGGGAAAAACGTCATGCTTGTTCCGGGGGATCCGTTCCGGTCGCCGTAGAAAAGGTGATAGACCGACACGTCGTCCTGATTGACACTCTGTTTGACCAGCCGGAGGCCGAGGGTGTCCGTGTAAAACTGCAGGTTCGCTCCCGGATCGGCCGCGATGGCCGTGATGTGGTGGATTCCGGGCGTACTGTGGTCCATAGAATCCGTAGTTTGCCGGGCCGAATAATCTTGTGGGCCGGGGAGGGCCTCACCTGTGTCCGATGAATGTGCGCCCTCCTCAGGTGGCGCCCGGGACGACTTGCCCGTCTCCCGGCCGAGACTGGGCTTATTCGCCGGTTTCTGTCTCAGTTTCGGCTCGCGGCACTTCCTCGTACTCGACGTCTTGCCCCGCAACCCCACTTTCGGAAATCACGGGCAGGAGGTTGTAACCGTTGGTGGGACCTTTCTTGACGACGTTGATGTCGAAGACGAACTCGACTGGCTCCCCGGTGGTGACTTCGAAGGTGTTAGTGATCTGGAGCTTCTCGCTTGGCACCTTGACGGCGACTTCCTCGCCGTCTACGACGCCTTCGACGTCCGCAACGTGGAGTTCGACTTTGGTGTAGGTGCCCGGTTCGAGTTCACCGTCAAAGACCGGCGTCGCATCCTCGCCAAGAACGGTGGTAAGATCGACCGTTTCGCCGTCGAGATCGATGATGAAGTACCCGTCGGCCTTCTGTACACGTTCACTTACTGGGGTCGTGTCCGCTGGTGTCCCGGATTCGGTTGGTGTCTGGGTCGATTCGCCATCTTGGGTGGTTGTCGTATTTTCCGCCGGTGCCTCCGTCGTCGTCTCCGATCCAGCTTCGAAGATTCGCGCATGATCGAAGGACACGTCCAGTCGGTCGAAGTCGCCGATGTCCGCGGGCTGGTCGCTCACGAGAAGTCGGAACTCGCCAGTTTCTGGCTCGGTTCCCGTATCACCTGCACAGCCTGCCAAGAGGCTGACGCCAATGCCGGCCCCGAGGGCAAGGACGCGCCGGCGGGGGATGGTAGTTTGTGTGTCTGCACCGTTGGAATCGCTCGGGTCCGTCTTTGGGGAACTCATCGTGATCCTGAATAGGGTGCCCATACCCAAGTACCCAGGCAGCCGTTGTCCAGAGTTCACTGGAATTAGGCCCAATTGAGCGGGTTTTCGAGGGGTTATGCCGACGAAACAAAAACAGTGCCGCCTTGGACCGCGTTATCCGAACTTCCCGGAGATGTAATCCTCGACCCGTTCGTTTCGCGGGTTCTGGAAGATCCGGTCGGTCTCCCCGTATTCGACGAGGTGGCCGCCGGTCAGGAAGACCGCAGTCTTATCGGAGATCCGGGCGGCCTGCTGCATGTTGTGGGTGACGATCACGACGGTGTAGTCCTCGGAGAGTTCATCGATGAGGTCCTCGATCTTGGAAGTCGCGACCGGGTCCAGCGCACTTGCGGGCTCGTCCATGAGGACGACTTCCGGGTCGACCGCGATGGCGCGGGCGATACAGAGCCGCTGTTGCTGGCCGCCCGAGAGGTCGGTGCCACGCTCGTCGAGGCGGTCTTTGACCTCGTCCCAGAGGGCAGCCTGGCGAAGCGCCTGTTCGACCTGCTCATCGAGGTTTTCGGTGTCGTTCTGGATACGCGGTCCGTAGGCGACGTTGTCGTAGATGCTCTTGGGGAACGGGTTGGGGGCCTGGAAGACCATCCCGACCTGTCGGCGGAGGGCCACGGCGTCCACGTCCTCGTCGTAGACGTTCTTCCCTTTGAAACAGAGTTCGCCGGTGACGTTGGCGATGTCGATCAGGTCGTTCATCCGGTTGATCGAGCGCAGGAAGGTGGATTTTCCACAGCCGGAGGGACCGATAATGGCGGTGACCTTCTGCTCGGGAATGGACATGGACACGTCGTTTAGTGCCCGCTCTTCCCCGTAGTACACGTCGAGGTTCCGGGCCTCGATGATGGTTTCCGCCTCGGGGATCTGTTCGATGTCCCGGTCGCCGCCGTCGGACTCGTCCAGTCCGGTTTCCGACCAGTCACCAGTCGTCGATTCCTCCATCGTTTGTGAATCCACGTTAGGCCTGCTGTTCATATCTGTTCCGAAGGTAGATCGCGAGGACGTTCATCGAGAGCATTACCACGAGCAGCGTGACGACTCCGGCCGGGGCGATGAGTTCCCTGAAGGCCGATTTTTGGTGGAACGACCAGTAGAAGACCTGGAGTGGCATCGCCGATACCTGGCTGGCAAAGCCCGTCGGCGGCCGGAAGACCGTCGTCGCCGCCCCGATCATCAGGAGCGGTGCCGTCTCACCGATCGCCCGGCTCAAGGCCAGGATCGTTCCGGTGAGGACCCCGGGAACTGCCCTGGGGAGCACCACCTCCCGAATCGTCTGCCACCGGGTGGCACCCATCCCATAGGAGGCCTCCCGAACTTCTTCCGGGACCGACCGGATCGCCTCCTGCGCGGAGATGATCACGATCGGGAGGATCAAAAGCGAGAGTGTGAGACCGGCCACGAGAACGATGCCCAATCCCATCCCGATGAGGTTCACGAACAGACCGAGACCGAGCAGTCCATAGACGACAGATGGGACGCCAGCCAGGTTTGCGATATTCACTCTGATGATCCGGGTGATGGTGCCTCCAACACCGGTCTGGGGGGCGTATTCCTCCAGGTAGATCGCGGCCCCGACCCCGACGACGAAGGAAACGATGGCCACGATGGCGATGATGAACACGGAGCCGACGATCGCCGGGAACAGCCCCGCATTTGCGGGGAGGGTCGACGGGGCGCTCGTGAGGAACTGCCAATCGAGGACCGGTTCGGGCCCAGTCGTGCCGACGAGGCCGCCGAGAACGATACCCCCTCCGATGGCCCCGAGAGCGACAACCGGGCCGAGCAGTCCCGGCCAGGCACTGCGGTCATTTGCCAGAACGGCGCCGTTGTACCAGGCAACTGGAAGCAAGGTAGCCGCATACAGGATGACGGCCGTATCCGGTGTCACCCCGATCAGTGCCGGTCCGAGATAACTCGCGAGAACACCGCCGGCCACCCCGGTGCCCAGAATTGTGACTTGCTGTTGTCGGTCCTCCGGAGCTTGCCGATACGCGATCAGGGCCCCTGCTGGCACGACCAGCACCCAGACGAGCATGATCCAGGGAAGTGGCATGATCAGGATCAGCGGTTCGACGAAATAGCCGATGACTAATCCAACCACACCGACAAAGCCTGCAGCCAGCGGTGCTCGCGTGTCGTCCCGGGTGGCGAAGTGCCCATAGACCGCGACGGCGGGGAGTACGGCGATCGTGTAGTACAGGAACCAGAAAAACGGCTCGAAGACGAGAAAGAGCACGAAAATGGCCCCGGCAAAGATCAACCCGGCGGGCGGGATTACCGTCGCTCGGACCGCTATCCATCGGAGATCAGGCCGCTTCCAATAGAGATAGGCGCTGTACGTCGCGAGCGGTGCTCCGAAGCCCACGAGTGCGCCGAGATACCAGTCCGTGCTCGCAGCGGTGAGGCCGAACGCGTCGACGACCACCATGAATAGCAGCCAGGCGAGGACGACGACCCCGACCCAGGAAGCTGCCTTCGCGAGGCTGCCGAAAATGCGGCCACGGAGCCGGCTGACCCCGGCGAACGCGGTGTCTGGATTGTGCTCGCTCATCTCAGTATTCCTCCCGGTAGCGTTCCGAGATGACGTTCGAAACGATGTTCATCAACAGCGTGATCGCGAAGAGCGTGAGCCCGATCGCGAAGAGGCTCTCGTACGCGATGGTTCCGCCGGCGAGGTCGCTGTTGGCGATCTGTACCATTGCGGCGGTCATCGTCTGCCCGGAGCCGAGAAAGACCTCCCCCGGATGGACGAAGGGGATGCCCAGCCCGAACACGTCAGCCGTTTTTACTGCTGGAATGGACGCTTGCATGCCCATCGCCACCGTGACGATCATGGTCTCCCCGATCGCCCGAGAGATGGCGAGAATGTACGATGAGACGATCCCGGAGGTCGCGGCCGGCACGATGATGTCGGTTGTGACTTCGTACTTTGTCGCGCCCATCCCGTAGCCGGCCTGGCGAAGCGAGTCCGGCACGGCCGACATGGCGTCTTCCGAGATCGATGACACCATTGGGATCGTCATGATACCAACCATGAGAGAGGCCGAAAGGACGTTGAACGTTGAGACACCGGGGAAGAAAAAGTCGATGACAGGTGTGACATACACCAGCGCGAAAAAGCCATAGACCACCGTTGGAACGCCGGCCAATATCTCGAGGAGCGGTTTGAGAACGGCCCGTGTGCGCGCCGCCGCGTACTCGCTTAGGTACACTGCAGTGAGTGTTCCCACAGGGATTGCGATGACTGCGGCCGTGAAGGTGACTGTGAGAGTTCCGAATACGAGGGGCAAGACGCCAAAGGAAACCGGTTCCAGGCTGGGGCTCCAGTCCAGACCGGTGAGGAACGCGACCAACGAATACGACCTGAAAAAGCCCAGTGCATCGACGAACAGCGTGAGAAAGATCCCGATAGTGGTGAGGACAGTCGCGGCTGCAAAGGAGAAAAATAGGGCCTTGTAGAAGCCTTCGCGAAGGGACTGAAAGCCCCTGTTTCCGGAGAGGTCTGGCTCCTCAAAATACTCTGTCATTGTGGTGGGTTAGGGAGGGGAAATGAAAATCATGGTGTTTCGATTCAGCTGACCTCCTCGAGGGCTGCCTCGAGGGTCTCGAGTTGTGATTGCACGGCAGCTTCGGTGTTTGGGACGTATCCGACTCGGTCGGCGACCAGTTCCTGGTTGCCACTCTGTTCGATGTAGAACCGGGCGAACTCGGCAACGTGCTCTTCGGCGAGGGCGTCTTTTGCGACGTAGGTAAAAAGCGGCCGGGAGAGTGGCGTATATTCCCCGTTTTTTGCAGTTTTGACAGACGGCTCCACACAGCCGTCCCCGTCGTCGATAGGGACGGCAGTCACACTGTCCGGGTTGTTATAATAGTATGAAAACCCGAAATAGCCTGTCGCGAACTCGCTGCCCTGTACACCCTGGACGATCAAGTTGTCCTTCTCGGTCGGTTCGTAGTCCTTTGCGTGGTCATGTTCCTCGCCCAGCACCGCCTCGCGGAAGTAATCGAAGGTGCCCGAGGTATCAGCTGGGCCGAACCGTTTGATCGGTTCGTCCGGCCAGTCCTCATTGATGGCGGCCCACGTCTCGGGGCCATCGCGACTCCACACCTGGCGCAACTCGTTGACGGTCAGGCAGTCGAGCCAGTTGGCGTTGTTGTTAGCCACGACAGTCAGGGCGTCCGTCGCAACGGTGAGTTCGATCGGTTCGACACCGTTTTCGCCACACAGATCGCGCTCGCCGTCCGTGATCGCGCGGCTGGCGTTGTTGAACTGGGAAGCACCCGGGCAGAAGTGGTTCTCGAATCCACCCCCGGACCCTGTCGATTTGACCGAGATGTTCACCTCTGGGTAATTGATCATGAACTGTTCGGCCACGGCCTCGGCCAGCGGGAACACCGTCGAGGACCCGGAGATCTCGATGTCTCCCTCCAGTTCGAACTGGTCTTTCTTGGCCCGACTGGTACACCCAGCAACAAGTGCGGCCCCGGCTGAGCCCACCCCCGCCAAGAAGTTACGTCGATCTAGCGACGGTCCGTCGCCGTCACGATCCATTATCCGAACCTAAACCAACCCGGTACTAAAGGCCCTACTATGTTCTCTATATAGATAGCAATAGACAGGCCCCGAACAGTGGGTGTTGGATGGGCCATTTCACTCGACAGCCGCCGCACCGGCCGATTCCGTACACTGCGCCGAGGTTGCCTTGAACGTCACAACCACGTCCCGACCTGGTTCCAGTCCGAGTCTGTCCCGACTCCTCGCAGTGACGAGTGCCCGAAGCGGTGTCTCGGCGCCGATGTCGACGGCTACTTGGCCGACGTTTTCCCCTGGTGTGACCGACTCCACGGATCCGTCGAACCGATTTCGGGCACTGGTCCCAACCGTGGGTGGGGCCTCAGCCGGGTCGTGTAGCGTGACGGCGTCCGCGCGAATTCCCACCTGCACCTGCTCGCTCCCTGGTGGCACGAGGGCTCGAATCGGACCGGCAGCGGTCTCGATCTCAGCGATTTCCCCTTCACGATCGATGACTGTCCCTTCGATGACAGTCTCGGTGACCGACGCAACGGCAGCATACCCCGTCTCCAACCGCTCGAAGCGATTGAGCAGGGCTTTGCCTTCCTCTGTCACCTGGCTCCCACCGCCTCCGGGGCCCCCTCGGGTCCGTTCGACCAACGTCCCGAACGCCGCTTCGAGGGCCCCCAATCGCTTCTGTGAGCGCGAATACGATCGTCCCAGTGCCTCTGCCGCACGGTTGAGCGACCCGTGTTCGCGAATCGCTTCGAGGAGGGTTGCGTCCCGCTCGGTGAAAACGACATCACCCTCCCGCAACTGCGCCTCGAAACTCGGGTCCATACCACACCTTCGGACCCACCGAGGAAAACTATTATGTCACTTTCGGCATAACCCCAATATGTCTATGAGGGCACAACGGAGACGAGAGTTCCTGGCCACCCTCGGGGCTGGGGCAGTGGTCGGACTCGCAGGTTGTGCGTCGATGCGTGGCTTAGAGGCGGATGGTACGGCCGAAGCAAGTAGCTCAGGTGAGGAAGCCGGGGTTGCCGGCGAAACCCTGACGCTGACGACGACAACCAGCACCTACGATACGGGACTGCTGGACGAACTGAACGCACCGTTCGGGGCGATGTACGGAGTCACGGTCGACGCTGTTGCTCAGGGAACGGGCGCGGCACTAGAGACCGCTCGTGCCGGTGATTCCGACGTCGTGATGGTCCATGCTCGCTCGCTCGAGGACGAGTTCATGCAAAACGGATATGGGGTAAACCGTCGGGACCTGATGTTTAATGACTTCGTCATCGTCGGTCCGCGCGCCGATCCGGCAGGAATCGAAGGCATGGAGTCGGCCACCGAGGCGTTTGCGGCGGTCGCTGACTCTGGAGCCACGTTTTTCTCCCGGGGTGACAATTCAGGCACTTACACGAAGGAACTGGCACTTTGGGACGCGGCAACGATCGACCCAGGCGGGGAGTGGTATCTCGAAACCGGACAGGGGATGGGAAGTGTCCTGACCATGGCGACCCAGCAGGACGGGTATACACTCGCGGACCGGGGAACCTACCTCTCGATGAAAGCCGATATCGACCTGACGATTCTCGTTCAGGGGCCCATAGAAGGTGGACCGGAACTGCTCTCAAACCCGTACGGCGTCATCGCCGTGAATCCGGCCGTGCACGACACCGTCAATTACGACCTGGCGATGGCCTATATCGGCTATCTCACGAGTCCCGCCGCCCAGAAAACCATCGAAAACTACGAGGTGAACGGTGAGCAGTTGTTCTACCCCGAAGCACTCTCTGCAGATCCGAACTTCCAGCAATACGTTCCCGACGGATGGCGCCCCTCTGGCTCCGAGGACTGACACCAAATGGCCGCACTAACGTCCACCCTCCCGCTGCTGCTCGAATTCCCCTTCGAGACGTTGTACGTCACCAGTATCATCCGGGTCTCATTGTACGTGAGTATTATTGCCGTGGTGGTGAGTACGCTCGTGAGCCTCCCGGTCGCCTTCGTGATGGGGTTCACGGAGTTCAGGGGCAAGCAGTTTTTCACGTCAGTTATCAATACCGGTATGGGCTTTCCGAGTGTCGTCGTGGGCCTTCTCGTGTTGCTCCTGCTCTCGAATCAGGGGCCGCTCGGGGGGCTGGATCTGGTGTTCACCAAAGAGGCGATGATCATGTCCCAGTTCGTGCTTGCGACCCCACCGATCACCGCGATCAGCCTCGCTTCGATTACGAGCGTGGAAACCCGGGTCCGGGACGCGGGTCACGTGCTCGGTGGAACGAAAATCGACGTGGCGCTGCTCACCCTCAAGGAGGCCCGTAACGGAATCGCAACAGCCATCCTGGCCGGGTTCGGCCGCGCTATCAGTGAAATCGGCTCGGTGCTCATTGTCGGTGGCAATATTGCCGGTGCGGATGGGGTCTCTCGGACGCGGACCCTGACGACTGCGATCCGGCTCGAAGCGCGACAGGGCCGCTACGACACAGCCATCGTGCTCGGAGCGGTGCTCATCGTGTTGGTCTTAGTCGTCAATGGGATCGTCATTCGCCTGGGCGGCCAGGAGGGGTTGCGATGATGCTCGCCGCCCGGAACCTCTCGTTTGCTCACGAGACTGACCCGGTCCTCCAGGACCTTTCTATCGAAGTCGAGGCCGGGGAGGTCGTCGCGATAATCGGCCCCTCTGGGGTGGGCAAGACGACGCTGCTTCGGTTGCTTGCGGTACGGGACCGCCCCGATTCCGGCCACCTCCTCCTCAATGGCCAGTCAGCCTGGGACGCCGACGAGGCGACCCGACTTGAACTGCGTCGCCGGATCGGGATGGTCTTTCAGAAGGCGACACTGTTTGACACGACGGTGGCCAGAAACGTCGAGTACGGACTTCGCGTGCGACGGTCCTGGATGGACCGGGTGCGGGACGAACTCCGATCGGTGGTCGAAACGAACGGCGCTGCAGACGTGGTCTACGACGCCTTAGACGTTGTTGGCCTCCGAGACCGGATTCACGAACCGGCCGCAGACCTCTCCGGGGGAGAGGCCCAGCGGGTGTCCTTCGCCCGCGCGATGGCCTATGATCCGGATGTCCTCCTTCTTGACGAGCCAACCTCGGACCTTGATCCGCGGAATACGGCACTCATCGAGGACGCGATCGAGGAGGCTCGCGATAGGGGGATCGGCGTGGCAATCGCCACCCACGACATGCACCAGGCCCGTCGGGTGGCCGATCGAGTTGGGGTGTTACTCGGTGATTCGATCACGGAAATCGGGCCGACAGAGACCGTGTTCACCCACCCTTCGAATCCCAGAACGGAGCGGTTCATCTCGGGCGAACTCGTCTATTGATCCCCAATTCGGGCAAATCCGGGTCAACTGTCGCGGTCCATAAGCCGCTTGCCCGCTAGTCCCGTGATATGCAACGCCGATCGTTCATTGCTGCACTCGGGGTGGGAGCTCTCGGGTCCCTGGCGGGATGTCAAACGGCTGTTGGGTCAGTCGCGCTGCCGAATGTCCCGGAGACGACCCTGCAGGAGGGTGGCTGGGAACAGCGGAGCGAAACCAAAGACGAGACCGTCTTCGAGGAGGAGTACTCCGTCGTCACCGTCGAGGCCGTCGCCTCCTCCGTGACCTACGCTGACGCCGCGCTTCGCGAACAGGTCCAAACAGATACCCTCGACACACTTGACACGGATCTTGCCTTGTTTTCGGCCACCCGAGTCGACATGGCCCCATCCGTGGATGAACTTGGCCCCGTTCAGACGGAGGTCAAAAACCGGATCCGAGACAACGCCATCGCGGAACTCAGGTCCAGGATGGAGGCGGCCGGGATCACCGACATCGAGCAAACCGAAACCGGGTCCCTCGACCTCTCCGGTGACAAGACAGCCGATCTGACCGAACTCTCGGGGGTCTTTCCGGTTCAGGACATCGAGTTCCCGGTTCGTGAGGATACGACCCTCACGCTCGAAGGGACCGACCTGGCGGTCGACGCGGTTCTTGCTGTCTGGGCCGTAGACGGGAACTACCTCGTCGCCGGCGGGGCCTATCCGGCCGAAAACTTCTCTCGGGTCACCGACACCGATTTGAGCGATGCGATTTCGGTCACGATAGACGTGGACCTTGGCTTGACTCCCACGGCCTATCGTGACGAACTGCTCGAACTCGTGAGGAACGTGACGTAATCAGTCCCCGTTTTCGAGCCACGAGGCGAGTTTCGACAGCGCCCGAGCGCGATGTGAGGTCTCGTTTTTCGCTGCCATCGAGAGTTCCGCGAAGGTCTGTCCATCGTATTCGAAGATCGGGTCGTAGCCGAACCCGCCGTCTCCTCGCGGTGGGACGAGGCGACCCTCGACACTCCCCTCGAACACTTCGACGGTCCCCTCGTCGGCGTAGGCAACCGCACAGTTGAAGGCGGCGCCTTTATCCTCAAGATCTGCGGCCACCTCCCAGACCCGTTCGATGCCGAGTTTTTCGTCCACGTAGGCGGCATACGGGCCGGGGAAGCCGTCCAGTCCGTGGATGTAAAATCCGGTGTCGTCGACGATGACCGGATCGGTCCCATCGATTGCCCCAAAGGCCTCTTTGGCGCCTCTCACAGCGATGTCTGCAACATCGTCGGCCTGCACCTCGTCGTAGTCATACTCCACCTGCTCGACAGTTGTATCACCGAGATGGTCATTCGCCTCGGCGGCTTTCTCGGCGTTGGTCGTTACGAAACGGAGCATACACACTGCTGGGCGGCCGGCGAGAAATGGCTCCCGGTTTCACCTCCCGATCGGGGCGCTACTCTTCGATGATAACGTCGACAGGTTCCTCCTCCGCTTCGCTCGTCTCGCCTCCCTCCTTTTCCTGATAAACCATCACCGCGGCAAGCCCCAGAACCAGCCAGGACCGCCAGTTCGCGAGGTTGAGCGAGTAGCCGACCCCGAAGGGCGTCTCGACGACCATGTCCTCGCCCGGCTGCCAGTACGAGGAGAGGAGGCGCTTGAGACTCGGGCGCTCGAAGTTGTACGGGATTCCGAATATCCGCCCGGATGCGTCTTGGCTCATGGGTCAGTGTAGGTGTGCATGAGCCTAAACCGTTGTGGGGCTTTTGGGCTCCGGCGCCGCCCTGATATTTATCCCCGATGACCGGGCCAACCCGGAGTATGTAGCCCCGTGCCAGGCCGGTCACTGGACCGCTTTGCGGTCACCACTGTCAGCCCCGCAGTGCGTGGGAAATCCCGGCCTGGGACAGCTCCCCTGCTCGCCCCCTGGGGATCTCACTGGTACCGACCGCGCCCCTCGATCTCACGCAATCGTTCGAGCACGGCCTCGTCACCTGTCTCGGTGTAGCGTTCCTCGGCGGCCGCGGACAGTGTGACAGGATTATCCGCTGTCCCGGCCAGTGATTGTTCGAAGACGTGCAGGTCCATCGCGTAATCCTCGACGTCATCGGTCGTGTACCCCAACCCAAAGTCGATGAGGACCGTTTCTGGCCCGTCACTGTCCGTTCGAATGCGAACGTTGCGAACGGTCGGATCGCCGTGGACGAATCCAGCCCCGTGGATCTTCGCGAGATACGCACCGACTGTGGCCACCCGATCGGGGTCCAGGGCATCCCGGAGGTCGGTGTCTCCGACCCGTTCGAAATCGATGGTCGTCTCGGCCAGATCCACGTCTCGAATGAGCGGGGTCGGAACGCCAAGTGACCGGGCCTCGTGGGTTAACCGGACCTCTTGAATGGTCCGTTCGCGACGGAGTCGCTCGTCGAGGGTGGGATGCCGGTAGGTTTTGGGCTGCCGGATCTTTCGGACTCGATCGCCGTCGAACTCCACGACAGCTTCCGCGCCCGCGAACTCGGCCGTCGCGGGTGCGCTCGTCTCGACCGAGCCGCTGCGCCAGGTAACTGGCACTTGGTCCGGCCGGAAATCCGGGTTGATGGGTGACTCTGCAATCGGGAGCGTGTCTCCTGCCTCCAGCATGGTCGCGCCGAGGGCTGCGATCATCCCCGCATTGTCCCGCAAGAGTTCCGGCTGGGGCGCGTACAATTCTGCGTCTCGCTGGCTGGTCATCTCCTCGAGCATCTCCCGGAGTCGCTTGTTCTGTCCCACCCCGCCACCGAGCACGAGTTCGTCACGACCGGTGAGTGAAAGCGCCCGTTCGGCGACCTCGGTGAGCATCGCGAAGATGTTCTCCTGGAGGGCGTAGCTCACGTCCTCGACAGGGACCCCGTCGTCAAAGGCGTCTTTCGCGGCGCTCATGATGCCCGAAAAGGAGAAGTCCATCCCTTTGACGACGTAGGGCAGGTCGACGTACTCGCCATCCTGGGCCGCTCGCTCGACTTTCGGCCCACCCGGGTGGGTCCAGCCGACATGCCGGGTGAACTTGTCGATGGCGTTGCCCACGCCGGTGTCCATCGTTTCCCCCAGCACGCGGTAGCGATCGTTCCTGAACCCCAGGACGTGTGCGTTCGCCCCGCTCGCGTTGAGGCAGATCGGTGAGTCAAACCCCGAACGCTGGCGGCCGATCTCCAGATGGGCGATCATGTGGTTGACGCCGACGAGCGGCACGTCGAGCCGCCCCGCAAGGGTGCGGGCGGCCGTCCCCACGATCCGAAGACACGGCCCAAGACCGGGCCCACGGGAGAACGCCACGGCGTCGATCGGGCCCTGAGCCGCTTCGAGGGCGGTTTCGACGACTGCGGGGATCGCGGTTCGCATGTGCTCGGCGGCTTCACGAGGATGGATGCCGCCGCTCTCGGGTTGATACGCGTCGGTTTCGATGAAAAGTTCCGCCGTCGACTCCTCGTAGACGGCGGCGCTCGCAGCCCAGGCCGTCCCTTCGATGCCGAGGACCCGCGTCACTTCCACTCGGTGTATCCACACCGGCCACAGTGCTGTCGATCACTGTGGTCGGCGAGGAAGGCGTCCTCACAGCGCGGACAGCGGTCTTTGGAGAGTTCGCCGTCCTCGTAGTAGTCACCTCGGGCCATCACTCAGCCACCTCTTCCTCGGTCTCCTCGCCGATCTTGTTCCGATCGAGCATGTACTCTTCTTCGATCTCGGCTGCGTCCGCTGCGGTTTCGTAGACTTTCGCGTAGCCGATCGTCTTGCGCATGCCGAACTTGGTGTCGAGTTTGTGGACGACGACCTGGTCGGCGTCCTGGTCGAGCGTGGCGGCGAGACTGTCCCGCACGGAGAGTCGGGACGGCGATGCGTCGTCGTGAACGACCTCGAAGGTCACGTCAGTCCGGTGGAGCAGGGAGTTTTCCTCCTCGTCGAGTATTTCGATGTCCATGGTCAGTTATCACTATGTCAGCCCGAAATCTGTAAAAGGATTTCGAAGGGCGGGCCGTATTTAGCCGAGAAACTCCCAAAACTCCGGATCTCGGTCCATTCGAGCGAGCAGTGACCGGCCGGTTGCTCGCGTCTCGTCGTCGACCTGAACCGCGACCATCCCCTCGCTGGGCTGCCCATACACGACTGTTGCGCCGGTGGGCGCGAGGAGGATTACCGGGAGGACGGCCAGATCCTCCTCACCGTCAACGATAATCCGGGCGGGCTCGGAGTCTTCGAGCGCCGACTCGATCGCCTCGACCAACTCTGCGGTAATGGTCCCCGCGCGATTCTTGACGGTGTACTCGGTTGCCGCGTCCGGCCGTTCGTCCAATACCCAGTCCGAAACGTCCCCACGTTCCGTCCGTCCGTCCACGATAGACACGGCCGGGGTGTGACTCTCCCGGCCGAGATGCGCGAGGACGACGTCACCGACCGCGATGACTGGCTCGCTAGTGGCCGAGAGCAACGGCTCGGGGGTTTGGTATAGCTCGCCGAGTGGCTCCGTGAAGGCATCCCGTTCCGCGGCCGGGAGGCGGGCCACGACGGTCGGCACAGTTAGCGGACCTTCAACGCGTACTCGCCACCCTCGGTGACTTCCATTTTCTCGGATATCTCGCTTTCTTCGGGATGGGTGATGACCACGTAGCCGGCCCAGTCCTCTGTGAGACTCGACGAGCCACAGTACGGGCAGGCGTTCTGGTCGGGTTCGACGATGTGATGGCACTCCCGGCAGGAGAGCCGCTTCGAGGCCATCTATTCGCCCTCCGCAGACGCCGCCTCTTGCTGGCGGATCTCGCGGAGCCACCCGTGTTTGCCCAATCCCGGCTGTTTCGCTGTGAGGCCGATCTTGGACTCCCGGGGGTTCCGCTCGTCGATCGATTTCGTGACGATGCGCCCTCGGACGGCGTCACCCACGCCAAGGGTGTTGTTGGATTCCTTGGAGGCGAGCATCTGGTTTTCCTCGTCGAAGGCCAGGTACTCGTCGGAAATCTGCGAGACGTGAAGCAGGCCGTCGACGGGTCCGATTCCGACGAAGGCGCCGAAGGAGACGACCTCGACGATCTCGCCGTCGACGACTTCCTGCATCGACGGGTCGAAGGTCAGTACATCGAACTCGGCTTCGTAGTACACGCCGGGTCGGTTCGGGATGACTGCCCCTTCTCCGATGTCGTGAACCGTGGGGACCGTGACGATAGAGCCAACGTCTTCGTCTATTCGCCCCTCCAGTTTGTCCTGCAGGAGTCGCTTGATGAGATCGGGGGTGACGTCGTCGAGTGTCTCGGGAGGCACTTCGACCGTATCTGTGAGTCTAACTCGCTTGTACATCTATGGTTGAGTACGGGTTAATTGATTCTGCCCCCTTAAATGGATTACCTGAACGCCCGCCTCGAGGAGGCGATCGCGGAGCGGAGCGTCGTTCGTCACGACGGCGTCGACGTTGCCCGCTGATCCGAGGGCGACCAACGCGTCGTCGGCGTACGATTCTGGGGACTGGATCAATTCACAGCGTTCGGCCAAGTCCAGTCCGACCTGGGCCGCGTTTTGGGCCTGGCCGTTCGAATCGGCCAGTTTGTCGAGTTCGGTGAGTACCACGTCGGGGACAAGTGGCGTGTACTCACCGAGCAACCGATCGAGTTCCTCGAAGACACGAACGTCGGCTTCGACCGGCATCATCAACGCGTTCGCGTCCATCGCGACTCTCATCCCCGCAACGTTCCGATTCCGATCAGCCGCCAGCGGGTGCCGACCCGCCGGTTGATCGCGATCGTGGCCTCATCGGGGGCACAGACCGGTCGCTTGAGGTTCACTTCGGCTTCGCCGCCGCGGGCGCTCGTTACAGCCCCGACGGTCGTTGCCGTGCCGATCGTGAGCATGAGCGGTTCGCCCGTGCTGATCGGCTCTACGTCCGTGTCCTCCTCGGCACCGACGAGTCGGTCGAGGAGATCGATGTCCATCTCGAACTCTTCCCAGACCGGTGGGAGGGTCCCGGGTTCGCCGGCGACCTGGCCTGCGAGCGAGTCACCTTTGGTGAGGCTTGGATCGAGGCCAGTGCCGACACCGAGCAGGCCACCGGGGGCGGCCGAATCGACGAGTTCCTCTCCGGACTGGATCGAACGAACCGTGGAGATCACGGGTCGCCATTCGGTCTGGCCACCCTCCTCGACTTCCCGCCCAGGACGGATCTCCAGTTCCATGTCCGTACCGAGGATGCCCTCCACGAGACTGCCGCCGATGACCCCGCCGCTGAGTTCGCCCCATTCGGTCCCCGGTCGGTTGATGTCGAAACTCCGGGCGACGTACATCCGTGGATCCGCATCCGGATCACGGTCCGGCGTGGGGATGGTTTCTTGGAGCGCTTCGATAATGAGATCGATATTGATCTCCTGTTCGGCACTGATCGGGACGATCGGGGCGCCTTCGGCCACGGTCCCTTCGACGAACTCCGTGATCTGCTGGTAGTTTTCGCGGGCCGTCTCCCCGTCCACAAGGTCGATCTTGTTCTGGGCGATGACGATGTTCTCGATGCCGATACTGTCTAGGGCCATTAGGTGCTCCTCCGTCTGGGGTTGTGGAACGGTCTCGGTTGCCGAAACGACCAGAACGGCTCCGTCCATGAGTGCGGCCCCTGAGAGCATCGTCGCCATCAGGGTTTCGTGGCCCGGCGCGTCCACGAACGAGACTGTTCGAAGTACCTCGGTCTCGACGTCGTGCTCCGGGCAGGTCTCCGCGACCGTGTAGGCCTCGGATCCGTCACCGTCGGGGCAGCGACGCAGCGTCGTATCTGCATACCCGAGTCTGATCGAGATGCCTCGTTTGAGCTCCTCGGAGTGTTGGTCCGTCCACTCGCCCGAGAGGGCCCGAACCAGGGTGGTCTTCCCGTGGTCCACGTGCCCGACGAGTCCGATGTTCACCTCCGGTTGTCGGTTGTCAGCTTCCATGGTCACGAAGTAATCTTGTCCGGTTTTCGCGAGGAACGACTGATAAACCTGCTGTTCCGGGCTCGATTCACGAGCAGCGCCGGGAACTGTCCCGGTGTGGTCATGGCAAAAGGGGTAAGTCCGTTGCCCAGGTATCGAGGGGTATGGAAACAAACGTCGGTGGAACGGATCAAAGTCTTCGCATCGGTTTGGGTATGCTCTTGACGATCATCGGTGCCGTCTCACTCCTCGGCCAGGCGCTCGGGCCGATCCTCGGCGCGCTGTTAGTGGTCGTGGGCCTCGTCTTCCTCTGGACGGGCTACACGCGACAGTGTTTGTTGTACAAACCGCTTGGGATCAACACGAACTGATAACGCGCCTGGAGAACCGCGTTTCGCTACTCCGTGGGAACGGCTTTTACCCCACTACTTGCTACGGGACGTGTGCGCGAATACGATTTCGAACTGCGGCTCTCGGCCCACCTCGAACGGGACGGACTGCCGGGGCTGCGCGAGATAGGGGCCAACGGGCTCCTGGCCCGTCAGCTGGGTACGAGCGTCGTGGGTTCGGGGGCCCGCATTATGGATCTGGTCTACGTGGCTCCGGGTCCGGAGTTCGACCGGCGGGTAGACCTGTCGCCGGGCACGATCCCGCCACTCGCTATTGAAAGTGACATCGAGGTTGGGTCACGCCGGTCGGTTGCAAAGGCGATCGACGCACCGCCGGAGATCGCCAGTCGGGTGGCCGAGCGAGCAGCCGAGGTGGATTTTTTCGAGATTTCTCGCCGGGGCGGCCAGACAATGGCCCGGCAAGCGACCCGGTATCCGGACTGGTTCTCAGGACTTGTCGGGATCGAGAACAAACCCGACCTGAGGACACCGGGGGACCTCGCCGCCCAACTTCGCCGCGACGTGAGCCTCCAGGTACTCGACGCCGTGATTCTCGCGACGGCGTCACACGTCACCCGCGCCCACCGCCACCGGCTTCCGGATCCGGTCGGCATCTGGCGAGTCCACCCGGATGAGCCCGCAATCGAGGTCGTTCGCGAACCTGCGGTGCTCGATTCGGAACGACCGGGGTTCGAGATTCGCCGGGAACAGCCTGGCCAGTACGACGTCGAGTACGTCTCTGCCGTGGGAAAAACCCGCCAGCGCCGTCGCATCGCCGAACGAGCCTACGGGAAAGGATGGCGAACCTTCGAGCCCCCAGGGTGTACGAAATTCGAGTCCTGGACCGCTGCCGGGACCGATGGCCTCCCTGGCTGTTCGTGGGCCGACCGGCTTGTCGAACCGGCCGCGGAGTGTGGCTTGGACTGTCCGGGATTTGAATCCGCTCCGGAACCCGAATTGGGCCGCGAGACGGAACGTGCCCGGCGAACGCCATGGGAGCCTGATCCACCCGGAACCGCCCGCTATCAGGCGTTTCTGGACCGGTTTCGAGACCCCTAACGTCGGTCGGGGGTGGACGGTCTGCACGCTCCCGTCAGTCGACTTCAGCCCGCGGGAGCCGGATACGAATGATGTTCCCCCGTGGTTCGTTCTCCTCGAATTCGAGAACGCCGTTCGAGTCCTCCACGACGAGACTGACGAGCCACAATCCCAACCCGCTGCCGTGGTACAACGCACTGATTGGCTTCTCGCCGGTGAGCACTGTCCGTTCCATCTCGGGAATGGTGGGATTCGAATCGGTCACTTCAACGATTACTGTCTCGTCAGTTGCCCACACAGCAACAGTTGCTGTCGGAGTCTCTTCGTCGGCATGACTGATCGCATTTGTGAGCAACTCTTTGATTGCCGTTCCGATGGCCGCACTGGCAGTGACACGGACCGACTCTTGCAGAGACGACCGGATGGTCGCGTTCGAATAGCGTGACTCGATCTCTGATTTGATCCGGGTGATGACAGAGCCGATCTCGACTGTGCTGCGGGCCGGCGGATCCGCGAGGAACTTCGTAACCTGCCGTTCTTTCTCGACTGTCTCCAAGAGTTGATCACCGGTTTCGATAATCCGTGAGGCACGTGCCACATCCTCCTCCGTGGCCGCGTCTTTGAGCAGTTCGGCGTTCCCCTGGATGACGTTCATGTCGTTGTGAAAATTGTGTTGGAGCACCCGGTCGATCATCTGCAACTGGTGGAGCCGAGTGCGCCGGTCCGAGACGTCCCGGATGATGCTGATGAACCCGACGATTTCGTCGTCGGCGTTTCTGAGATAGAACACGTTCGTTTCCCCGGGGAAGGTCTGGCCGGATTGCTTCTCATAGGTGACCGTGTGGGTGAAATCCGGATCATCGATGTGGCCCTTCACCGCCTCACGAAACTCGTCGTAGTCCGCCTCGCCCGCATACACGGACTTTGCATGGTCGCCTTCGATTTCGGACAGTTCGTACCCGAAGCGGTCTGTGAATCCCTGATTGCAGTTGATGATCCGGCGATCCATATCAAACACGAGGATCGCATCCCGAATCGACTTGAACAGCGATTGGTAGCGTTCCTTCGATTCCTCGAGCCGTTCCCGGAGACGCTCTCGCTCGGAAATGTCGGTCTGAATGGCGACAAAGGCCGTGAGAGTCCCGTCCCGGTCGGTAATCGGCGCGATCGTCTGGTGTGCGTGATACAACTCACCGTCTTTCCGTCGGTTGATCAGGCTCTCTTCCCAGATCTCCCCGGCCAATATCGTGTCCCACAGGTTCTCGAAGTAGGCCGCTGGCATCTCACCCGAGTTGAGAATGCGGGGGGTTTTACCGATGGCCTCTGCAGGTTCGTAGCCGGTCACGGCTTCGAAAGCCGGGTTCGCGTACTCGATAGTTCCGTCTACATCGGTCACGTAAATCGCGTGCCCAGCGGCTTCGACCGCTCGCCGAAAGCGACGCAGTTCGTATTGGTTCGCTCGCAACTCGCTGATGTCGCGGAAGATCAGGAGGACTGCCGGGGCGTTGTTCCATTCGACCGAGACCGCGGTCAGTTCGACGGGAGTTTTGCGCCCCTGCTGGCCGACGATCGTTTGCTCTAACCGCTCGACTCGACGCGCTCCACTTTGGACCGCTTCGATGGTTTCGGTGGTGATCGCTGCGGAGTCCGGGGCGACGATTTCGGCGACTGACCGTCGCTCGAACTCGTAGAACGTGTCCACTTCGAATAACTCGAGGGCGGTTTCGTTCGCATATCTGAACGTTTCGTTCTGGACGATCACCATCGGGTCCAGTGCGGCTTCGAGAATGACTTTTGCCCTGGCCTCCGGATCGGTGATGGACCGTTGGGTGTGATGGGTTCCGATCGACTGTGCGATCAGTGTTCCGAGCTCCGACCAGTGGTCCTGAAAGTGCTCTTTGATGAGATACTCCGTGACCCGTGCCGTGATCGCCTTGCTGGCGACCCGTTCGTTCCCTTCGCTTGTGAACAGGATGAAGGGAAAATCGGGAAACTGGACTCGAACTGCCTGGAGGAATGCGATCCCGTCGATATCGGGCAAATCGTAGTCACTGACGATACAAGCAAGGTCGGGCCGAGTGGCAAGCGCTTCAAGACCGCCGGTGACCGTTGAACGCGTCAGGACGGTCATTCCGGTCACCGCTTCGATTTTTTGGGCGAACTGCTCGGCCTGGCTAGGGTCGGCACTTACGTAGACAAGGGAGCCATCGTCCTGATTGCTGCCTGCAGTTCCCATTACCGGGTTAAATGAGGGGTGGCAGACTTGTAAGTCTGTATCACGTTTTCCCCGCGCTCTGGCGGTGTCACGATGTCGAGGTTTACCCGTCAGATCAATTCGCGACTGGCAGTTCTATCGTGACTCGGGTCCCGCCGGCTGCCGGCTCCAAGACGGTTATCTGGCCGTCCGACCGGCGGACGACGAGATTGACCAACCACAACCCGAGCCCGCTCCCGTGATAGAGTGGCGTGATTTCGTCCTGGCCCGTCAGGACGTTTCGCTCCATTTTCGGGAGACCTGGCCCGTCGTTCTTCTCTGGAGAGTGCTTCTGTGGCCGTGTCCGAGCCAGTAACTGGGGTGACTGTGAGCCCCCGGTTTCGACCGCTACCTTGTCGGCGACCGCTATTGCGGTGGTCGGGTTAGATCCGATGTACAGGACCCCAATTTTCTCGCCTCGATTCATCTGTCTTGGAGCGACAGAGGGACGACGCTCATAAACGCATGCTGATACCCCATTCGTTTGATTCGTGGAGTCACAGTGTGAAAACGTCCCCATCGACCCCGAGTTTCGGGCCGAACGCCTCGTCGGCAGGATAGCGATGCGAGAGGTGAACGAGTTTGACCTGCTCGGCATCGAGTTCCTCGGCCATCTCCAGGGCGCCTTCCCGGGTCATGTGTTTGGTCCCGAAGGAGCGGGGCACTCCGTCTGCGTTCTTGTGTCGCCCGCCCAGAGGATGTTTCTCGCACATCGCCGCCGGCACGATCGCTTCGGCGAGCAGGAGATCAGCCCCCCGCAACACTGCCCTGGATCGCTCGGGAATCGCGAAACTCGTGTCCCCGGTAAGGGCGAGGATGGCGTTCTCCCCCTCGATTCGAAGCCCATAGCTCACAAGGGGCGGATGTTCGACCGGGACGAGGGTGACCGAAAACCCGGCCGCTTCGAATCGATCGAACGGGGTCTCCGGATGCACCGTTAGCTGGTCGAGATAGCCATACCGACTGGAGACGGTTCCGGCGACGGATTGTCGCGTTTCCGGATCTGTTTCGTTGGCCGCATGGACCGGGAGTTCCTGCAGGAGGCGGTAGACGTTCCCCAACCCGTCGAGGTGATCGAAGTGAACGTGGCTAATCACCGCCTCGTCGGGCAACGGCACGCTCGTCTCGAGAAACTGGGCACGGAAATCCGGACTCGCATCGATCAAGAGACTCTCGCCGGTTCGCTCGTTTTCCACGTGCACAGAGAACCGCGAGCGCTCCTGCCCGGTTTCCCTGGATCGGGTGCAGGTCGGACAGTCACACCGCGGGACAGGGGTCCCAGTCGTGTCTCCCGTCCCCAGGAGAGTCACTCGCATCTATGGGGTCGGGGCGTGGTCGTGATCGTGTTCGTGTTCGCCTTCGCCTTCCAGCGCCTCCTCGATAGTTTCGAGGTTGCGCATGTGATCCCGCTCTTCGAAGTCCTCGACTGCGTCGAGAAGGTCTTCCTGTGTCAGGGTGGTTCGGTCGGACACGAGCGCGGAAAGCACTGCTTCCCTGAGGACTAATCGAAGATCGCTGCCGGTCAAACCGCTCGTTTCGGCGGCGATCTCGTCCGGATCGAAGTCCTCGATTTCGATGTCCGAGACGACGAGATCGAGGATGCCCTTTCGCATCGTTTCGTCCGGCCGGGGGAAGTGCAGGATCTCGTCGAACCGTCGCCACGCGGCCGTATCGAGTTCGTCCGGGTGGTTGGTCGCGCCGATCAGGAGGACGTCGTCACGAATCAGGCTCACTTCGTCGATCGACTTGAGCAGTGTGTTCACCGCCCGTTTGATCGCGGCGTGTTCGTCACTGGTCCGTGTTTTTGCCACGAAGTCGAACTCGTCGATGAAGAGAATACAGGGTGAGAGTCGCTTTGCGACCTCGAAGACCTTCTCGACGTTCTTGGCCGTCTCGCCGAGATACTGGCTCGTGATCATCGAGAGTTTGACCTCCACGAACGGCAGATCGAGTTGGTGGGCCAGCCCCCGTGCGACGGAGGTCTTGCCCGTCCCCGGCGGCCCGACGAAGAGCAATTTCCCGATCTCTCGAAGTCCGATCTCAGCGAGATAGTCCCGGTGTTCGATCGCCTTGGCCACTTTGCGAACTTCGGTGGACTGGTCCTGGGTGAGCACGAGCTGGTCGAGCGTGATTTCGATCTCCGCCGGGGCCCGCACCTCCACGAGGTCGAGCATTTCCTCGTCGTCCTCGTCGAAGTAGGAGTCAAGTTGGGACTCGATATACTGGGGGTCGGCGTGCACCGGTCGGTTCTCGTCCCGGGCCTGTTCGTAATCCAGAGCCAGGTCCGCATGGTCCTGGTACTCGTAGGCCAGGGTCGGGTTGTTCTGGAACCGCACGCGATCTGCGCGCTCCAGGTACCAGTCCTCGAGCATCTCCTCATCAGTCACGGAGATCGTGCCGGAGAAGGTGTCACGGTCGGTGAACATCAACCCGGAAATCTCGGCCCAGGGGTCATCGACGCCTACCGCCTCCGCGAGGGCGTCTTCGTCAGGTTTCGGGGGGCGACTGACCCCGTCCCCGGTCCAAAGAGCCGTTCGGATTGCCGGGGGGAGGTCGTTCTCGTCGAGTTCCGCGTTCCGGTCATAACAGACTCCAGTGAGCAGAACTTCGACGACATCAAGTTGCCGGTTTTCCATCTTACAGAACTACCCGACCCCCACAGAAAAGGTCGTCGACCCTATTCCCGGATGTAGAACACGACCGGTCGGCTGTGCAGATATCCCTGGTGTGTGACCTCCCGGTAGTTATCGAGTTTGTGACGGATGTCGGAGGCGTCCGCCTGGATTGTGATGACCACGGGGGCGTCCATCTGTTCGACGTCATCTGCATCGAGGGTGCTTCCGACTCTGGCGTCGTACTGTTCGAGATACCACGGGAGGGGCAACCGATCGAACCAGCCACCGTACCCCCCACTGTCGATGTCCAGTGTGGCTGGTTCCTCGAGTTCGCCTTCGGTGTAGAACTCTTCCCCGTAGAACAACACATCGATGCCCTCCTGTTCCCCTGAGGCCCTCTCGATTTCGGCGAGAGTTGGTTTCATGTCTCCGGCGGGTTGGGCGTACTGAACGACTGGATTTCGGTCATCAGCCGGATAGACGGCGTTGACCGCGACGCCGCCCCCCACGGTCACAAGGCCAGCCCCCAGAAGCAGGATCATGGCAACGGCTGCAGTTCGCGTTTCGTCCCGACGGAGGGCCCGTTTCGCCCGTCGGAAGACCACAGCGAGTCCAACCGCGGCCGGGATTGTCAGGGGAATAAGCACGTGGACACCGGTCCAGCCGGCTTTGATGTCCGAGACGATCGGATAGCCGACGAGACTTGCCATCCCCCAATAAAAGGCAAGTGCGACGAGGTCCCGAGCCCCTCCCTTCCGGTACCGGTCGGCCAAAAAGCCGAGGACCCCGAAGATCACAGTGGTCAATCCACCGACGGCAAGCACCAACAATAGGTGTCCCAGGAAGGCCACAGTGGAGTGTTCCTGCATGCCGGTGTCGCCCCAGAGGCCCGTGAACTTCTCCCAGGTCCCAATCGTTGCCGCGTCAAGGACGGACGGTAGTTGCGTGGGGTCCCCCAGGGCCTGATACAGCTCCGGTTTCGGCGCGTAAAACGCGACGACGATCGTTGCACCGGCTACAACGCCGGCGAGAATGGCGTATTTGACCCGCCAGAGGGCGCTGATCGCCCGCCAAAGGGACTGTTTGAGTACGGGGTACCAGTCACGCTCCTGGTAGCGAGCGAGGAACAGTCGGTGGTCCAAGAGTAAGACGAGCGCCCCGGCCCAGGTTACGGGATAGAGAAGGGCGTTTTCCTTCGTCGTCATCGCGAATCCAAAGGCGATCCCGGCCGCGACGAGATACCGGGAGTGGCCGGTGTCGATCGACCGGACGACAAGTGCAAACGCCAGGAAGGCAACGGCCCCGAGGAGAACGTCGTTTCGCATGAATCGGGAGTAGTAGATGAGAATCGGGTTGAGCGCGAGCAGGGCACCGACGAAAAGCACTTCGAGCCGGGTGAGCCGATCCCGGAGGAGCCAGGCCGAGAGTGGCAAGAGGCCGCCGACGATGGCGACCACCAGCCGCATCGAGAAGTCCGAGGGCCCGAGCAGATTGAAGACGAATCCATTGACGTGGGGAAGAAACGGACCGTGAATGATGGCTCGGTACTCCCAGGCGTCGACGGCCATGTAGTGCAGGATCCAGCTGGCTACCCGTGCCTCGTCCTGATGGGCCACGCGGGCACCAAGTCCCACCAGCCGGATCGCGATGGCGACGGCCGCGATCCCGACCAGGAGCCAGGAGAGACGCGTCAGTCGGGAGCGGCGGGGCATATGCCCTGGTTGCCGTGACCGATATAAAGATTCCACGGCATTGGATGGCTCGATTCCTCTGATTGCTTGCAGACGTGACAGTGCCGTGGCATGCCAATTTGGGCCAGCCCAACCATACCAGATGCCAGACTGCACGCCGGACAGACGGGGTTTCGATCACCGAGGACACAATCTTTTTCGGGGTGCTTACCGTATCAATGGATGTATGAACGCAAACGATTTGCAAGCGATGCTCGAAAAGAACGGCGAACTGATGGTCGCCGTAAGCGAATTCGACCAACCCCTCGAACTCCACCTCCACGACGCGGAGATCGGCGACGAGATGGTCCGACTGGAACTCACCGACGGTATCATCAAGTTCGACATCGACGAGGTCACGGGAGCGTGGCAGCACACCCACTCACTCGCGGACCTCGGTCTCGAGTAATCCACGCCGGAACGTATTTTTCGTCGGGCACCCCATTTTGGGTAGATGCTGCTTCGTGATCTGTTCACCGCGAGTGTCTCAGGCCGGGTGCCGATGCCAGTCTCGAGTAGTCAAGTCCAGCCTCACCACCGATGAGTGAGCGCCAATCCAGGTTTCGAGACGCGAAAGACGAGGTCTCATTGCTCCGCTGGGTCTTCGGCTGGCACCCGATCGTTAGCCCGGTGGTGGTCGTGGTTCTCTTCGCCGGAATCGGGTACTATTTCCGAGCGACGAACCCTGCCGCAATGGCCGGGCTGGTTCTTGCCGTTCCGATCTGGTATCAGGGGGCGAGATATATCAACCGACACGCAGCGTCGATTCGGGAGGGCTATGAGGCCGACGTCGAGGAGTATGGTCCGGTCGTGCTCGAAGCAGCCGGGATGGACGAGGATGCCGACCAGTTCATATTGCACAAAATCCCCGACGACACACAGCCGTTTATCGAAGCACCGTCACAGGTCGACATGACGATCGTTGGCGTTGATGACACGGGGGTTTGGATTTACGACGAAACGACCCTCGATCTGATGTTCCTGAAGGCTGCGCTCGGAACCGAACCTGATAACGTCATTCGGTTTCCGTGGTCCAATCTGGAGTCAGTTGACTTCGAGGACGGCGATCTCGTCGTCACACCCATCGAGGAAACGGACGAGATCGAGATCTACCGAACACCACTCGGCGAGGAACCCCAGGAGCTGCTCTCGACGGTCAAAGCCCGCATCCAGTCGGGTCACTGACCGGCAAAGACAAAGCGAGCCCCGCCAGCGTCGCTCTCCTCGACCCTGACCGACCAGTCGTGAGCGGTCGCGACTTCGGCCACGATAGCCAGGCCGAACCCGGTTCCGTCCGTTTCAGTGGTGTAGCCTGATTCGAAGACCGTCTCGCGGTCCTCGGGTGGTATTCCCGGGCCGTCGTCGGCGACCGCAAAGCCGTCCGACGTCGGCTCGACTGTCACGGTCACCTCTGGGCCGGCGTGCTCGACGGCGTTCCTGAAGAGGTTCTCGAGGAGGCTGGCCAGCCGATCGGGATCGGCCTCGAACGTCTTGTCTCCCGTTACTTCGAGGGTCGCGTCTTTCGTTTGAACCATCTTCCAGGCCTTCCGAGCGGCCGTTTCCAGAGCGGTTGGTTCCGTTTCGTCGATCGGTTGGCCGTGTCGTGCAAGTTCGAGGAGGTCTTCGATCATCGTCTCCATCCGTTCGAGGGCGGCCAGAGCCGTATCCACGTGCTCGGAGTCGGCCTCTTCGACGGCGATTTCGAGCCGGCCAGTGGCGACAGTCAGCGGGTTGCGGAGGTCGTGGGAGACGGTGCTTGTAAACCGTTCGAGTCGCTCGTTCTGGCGCTTGAGCTCGCGCTTGGCCTGTTCCTCGTCGGTGACGTCTGAAAAGACGAGGAGTCGCCCGATCGCCGTCTCCCCGCTGGTAAATGGTGTTGTCGTCACACGGAAGAACTGCTCGCCATCGCCGACGGCGAATATCGATTGGTCGGCTTCGTCCAACGGAAGCTCTGGGAACACTTCGGAGGCCAGCTTGCCAACGGCCCCCTGGAGTCGGTCTTCGAACACCTCCTCGGCCGCCCGGTTGTACTGATGCACCCGGTTGTCCTCGTTGAGGATAATCACAGGGTCCGTTCGTTCGCCAGCCAGACGGACTGACTGGAACTGGTCCAAGAAGAGGAAGAAAAACGCGCTCGCGAAGACCGCGACTCCGAGCGGCTCGTAGGTGATGTCGACGAGGGCGTCACTGGCGAATCCCACGATGTCGAGGACGATCGGCAAGCCTGTGAGGCCGACGACGATCAAGAGCGGCTTCGTGTTGAGACTCACCTTCGCGAAGCGCTCGTAGAGCATGAAATAGCCGATGCCTGAGAGCGTATACGAGACGCCCATGACCGTCCAGTGTAACACGCCGTTTTCGATGGAGACGTGTTCGAATGGGACCGAAACGACCGAAACAGTGTAGTAGAGGCCATGAACCGGATTTGTCACCTTCACTGCGACGACAATCAGGAACGCCCCAACTGCGACCCGGCGAACCGTTTTGTTGCGGTGGAGCGTCCTGCCCGTGTACGCGGACGTGAAGTATAACCAGGCTCCGACTGTCCCCAAACCGACGACCAATCCGACTGTTCGGAACGCCACCGAGAGGGTGATTCCCGGAGCGAGGAGAAATCCCACGTGACTCGCCGCCCAGATCCCGCTCCCGGTCAATAGCGCGGCGAGTCCTCGCCGGGTTTCAGGGTCCGTGACCTGTCGGATACGGGCAAGACTACCGAACGTGAGCAGCGTGGCCACGAGAAACGCACCGACGTACAGTCCCTGAAGGACGTTGTTGCCGAGGGCACCCGCGACCCAGCCCATCAGTTAATCGTCCCCCTGGGTGAATTGCCCGTTCCGGAATGGGCTGTTTGTCCCACTCTTTTCTTTTGCATACGTCTCCATAAACAGTCAGTTTACATGAACGTTGTTTCCGATGATTGACAGGCTAACACCCCTGCCTTCGAACGGTTAGACTGCTCAACTCCCAGCCAGCCACCCAATAGTGTTATCCGCCCGCCGGAAATACGAGATACTATGTTGAGCAGGCAGTTTGTCCGGGAAAATCCGGACACGGTCCGCGCCGCCATTGAACAGAAGGGCGTGGAAGGGGTCGAGCTGGACCGCATTCTCGAGATCGACGAGGAGTGGCGCGAACTCAAGGCACGAGGCGATGAGCTTCGCCACGAGCGAAACGAGGTCAGTGAACAGGTTGCCGAACACAAACGTGCCGGTGATGAGGAGGCGGCCGAAGCAGCCATTGAACGCTCGACAGAGCTCAACGAGGAATTGGAGACAGTCGAGGAGCGGGCTGCAGAACTCGAGACCGAACTCGAACGCCGGCTCCTCGAAATTCCGATGATTCCGGACGACGACGTCCCGATCGGGGACGACGAGTCGGACAACGTCGAAGCCCGACGGGAAGGCTTCGATGCGTTGCGTGACCTCCCCGACCCGGTGGAGCCCCACTACGATCTCGGGGAAGACCTGGACATTTTGGATTTCGAACGCGGGGCCAAAGTTGCCGGCGGTGGGTTTTACTTCCTCAAGGGTGACGGCGCTCGGTTGGAGCATGCGCTCATCCAGTTCATGCGGGACATCCACTATGAGCAGGGCTACCAGGAGGTGGTCCCCCCGATTCCGGTCAACTCTGCATCCATGCGAGGGACCGGTCAGTTCCCCAAGTTCGTCGAGGACGCCTACCGTATCGGTGGGTCGAACGAGGAGGCGTACGACGACGATGACCTCTGGCTGCTTCCAACTGCCGAGGTCCCGGTCACGAACATGTATGCCGAGGACATCTTGTTGTCCGAGGACCTCCCGCTCAAACACCAGGCCTACACGCCGAACTTCCGTCGGGAGGCCGGCGAACACGGCACCGAAACCCGGGGGATGGTCAGAGTTCACCAGTTCAACAAGGTCGAGTTGGTGAATTTTGTCGAACCGGATCAGAGCGATGACCGGCTGCACGGACTGCTCGGTGAGGCAGAGGAAGTCCTCCAGACACTCGGTCTCCCGTATCGCGTGCTCGAGATGTGTACTGGCGACATGGGTTTCACCCAGGCCAAGAAGTACGACCTCGAGGTCTGGGCACCAGGCGATGACATGGCCGAGGGCCCGGAGCGTGGCGGCCGTTGGCTCGAGGTCTCCTCTGTTTCGAACTTCAAAGGTTTCCAGGCACGGCGGGCCGGGATTCGCTACCGGCCAGAACGCCACGAATCCGCGGAGTACGTCCACACGCTCAACGGGTCCGGGGTGGCCCTGCCCCGTGTCGTTGTCGCCATCCTCGAGTACTATCAAAACGAGGACGGGACTGTGACAGTTCCCGAGGCGCTCCGCCCGTATCTCGACGGCCAGGA
This sequence comes from Halodesulfurarchaeum sp., assembly GCF_036626455.1. Taxonomy (NCBI): domain Archaea; kingdom Methanobacteriati; phylum Methanobacteriota; class Halobacteria; order Halobacteriales; family Halobacteriaceae; genus Halodesulfurarchaeum; species Halodesulfurarchaeum sp. The sequence goes on from NZ_JAZKRK010000004.1 coordinate 58,968, forward strand.
AACCATCGAGGGCCACGAGCCAGTCGGGGAGAGTGCGCTGGGCTCCGGCGACCGGGAGTAACCGTCAGACGGCGGAAAACGTGCGCAGGTGGCTCAACCGCCGTTCGACCCGGAACACGTCCACGAACTCGAAAAACAGCGAGCCGTCGGCCCGGAGGAGTCGTCCCCGGACCGCGACGCCACCCGGGCCGGTGTACACCTGCTCGATGACGTGTTCGGTGTCCGTTTCCGGTCGTTTCTCGGCCATGAACGTGCAGAAGGACTCCCGACCGGAGAGCGTCCGGTCGCCTCGCTCGTGGACGAATTCAGGGGCAAGGACGCGCTGCAAGGCATCCATCTCGCCGGCGTCGATAGCCCGGTAATATTCCCGAGCGAGTGCGGGTCCGTCGCCGGCGGGGACCTCGTCGGAGTCGGCCATAGCCGTAATCGGCCCTCCATGGACAAAAGTCGGCTGTTTGGATTCGGTTATGGCGGTCGGGACGTTTTTGAGCCAGCCCCGTGTACCCCGGGTGTGGACCTGCACGTTCGGTACGAGGGCGACGACGATCCCCAGAAGTGTACGGCAAAGAAGCTCGAGCGCTTCGACCTCGCCACACTGCACGCGACCGATCGAGCCGTGCCCTACGGGCTCGTTCTCGACCCGTTCGCAGACAAGGCTCTGTCTCCCGCCGACCGGGAGCGAACGGACACGCTGGTCGCGATGGACAGCTCCTGGGAGTCGGCCTCCGCGGAGCAGTTCGCTATTGACGGCATCCACCGGGCACTCCCCTTCATGCTCGCGGGGAACCCGGTCAACTACGGGAATCCCTATCAACTGACGACGGTCGAGGCGTTTGCGGGCGCACTCGTCGTGCTGGGCGAACGCGAACAGGCCGAACACCTCCTCTCGAAGTTCCGCTGGGGGCAGACGTTTCTCGATCTCAACGAGGAGCCCCTGGAGCGGTACGCGGGCTGCGAGGACTCGACTGAAGTCGTCTCCGTGCAAAACGAGTATTTGGACCGCTAATCGGCGGGTATGGCCACCGACGCTGCTCGCCGAAACCGGGTCCCGAGTCGAACACCTTTTAGCCTTCCTCGAAGAAAGACGGGGTATGACACAGCACCTTTCCATCGAAGACCGCCTTCTTGGCGCTCAGGTCTGCATGCGCTGTAACGCCCGAAACCCGGAGCGGGCCGACCGCTGTCGAAAGTGTGGCTATGGCAACCTCCGACCGAAGGCCAAGGAACGCCGCGCGACCTGATCAGGTCTCCCACTCGGTTTCGAGCACCGCATAGCGGTGGACGTCTCTGTACTCGCCGTGAAGATAGGCAGCGTCCCGATGCACGGCTTCGTGTTCGAAGTCAAGCGTTTCCCAGAGTTCTTGTGACGCGTCGTTCCCTTCGAAGACCCGCGCCTCGATCCGATGGATTCGGAGTCTGTCAAAGGCGTGACTGATAAGCAGTCGACTCGCTTCGGTCCCGTAACCCTGCCCCCACTCGCGTTCCCGCAGCCAGATACCGATCTCCGCCGTGCCGTTTGGGTCATCGACAGGCCCCAATCCGACGGTCCCGGCCGGTCCATCCGGCCCGACGATGAGGAGGTTGATCCGCTCATCGCTCGTCACTTGCTCCTCGAACCACTCTTCTTCCTGGTCCCGGTTGATCGGCCACCGAATAGTCAGGTGCTGCCTGACGGACGGATCGTTGATCGCTTCCTGGAGGAAGTCCAGATCCGATTTCTCGATGGTCCGGAGGTCAACTCGGTCGCCGGAGAGAAAGACGGCGCCTGACATGGGCTGAAGGAGTGGGGCACCCGGAAAAACGTTTCTGCTTTGACACCCGTCCAAGCCCTGAGCGGCAGGCCCCTCAATCCTCTTGGTATTTTGGTTCACCTCGGGCCGCTCGCTCTCGGCCCCGCTCGATGACGGCCCGGACCTCACCGTGGAACGCTGGGCCGTGGCCCGGATACAGCGACTCGACGGTATCGGGGAGCCGCTCCAGCAGTCCCTCGAGACTCTCGACTAGGGTCTCCCGGTCGGCGCCAGGAATGTCTGTCCGACCGAAACTGCCGTTATCGAAGGCCCCGTCGCTGTAGACGACGATATCCCCGGAAAAGACCACGCTGTTGCCCACGAAGGCGAGGTGATCTGGCGCATGACCGGGAGTCGCGACCACCTCGAATGGCTCTCCGCCGATCGGCACTTCATCACCGTCTTCGATCCGGACTGTCTCCCCAGTCGCGTCGGCGGCATACACCGTCGGCTCGAACGCACGCTGTATCGCGTCGAGTTGATCCACGTGGTCAGCGTGACGATGGGTAAGGACGATCGAATCGAGAGTCGCTACTCGGCTGGAAACGGTGTCGTCGATTCCTGGCATCGCTCCGGCGTCAACGAGTGTCGATTGCTGCCCCTCCACGAGGTAGACGTTCGCCGTAAACGTCTCGGCCGCCTCTGTAAGACAGGTGATCTCCATACCTGTTTCGACGTCGCCATCGCTTTTGAGGCTGGGGGCACGGGCCCCAGCGTGGCGGGCCACTTTTGTGTCCTCGCCCAGTATTTTTATGTACAATGGGATTTGGCAGCTACGACGAATCGGAACAAGGGCGACAGGAAGTCGACTCCGAGGACCTCGACGGGGACGAGGGCGTCGCCACCTCCGAAACCGACCACGAGGGGGAGGTCGATTTCGAGATCGGAGCCTCGAACGACGAACTGCTCGACAAACTCGAGGACATCAAAGAGTAAGGCCGTGAAAGCCGGCGTTCGGGCCCTGGGCGTCGCCGAATCGTATCGGGAAGGGACGTCGATTCTGGGAGGCGCGGTCGTCACCGCCGCGCGGGTCGTGGATGGATTTGCCTTCGAGACCTGCCGAGTCGGTGGGCTGGACGGGACGGGAGCCGTTTCTTCGATCGAATCGAGACTCGACCGAGAAGACATCCAGTACCTCTTTATTGCCGGAATCGCGCCCGCTTGGTTCAACGTTCTCGATCTTCGGGAGATACACGACACGACCGGCCTGCCCGTTCTGTCAGTGTCCTTCGAGGAGAGCCCCGGGCTCGAAGCCCCGCTTCGGGAGGCCTTTGACGGGGCCGAACTCGACCGACGCCTCGAGCGCTACCAGTCCCAACCCGACCGTGAACGGATTACGGTGAACGGTGAATCACGCTTCGTTCGAGGCGTGGGGCTGACCGAGCCGGCCGAACGGGTCGTTCAGGCCTTCACACCCGAAGGCGGCCGGCCTGAACCCCTCCGAGTTGCTCGGTTAGCCGCGCGAGGGGTCGATCAATTCCGGGCTCAGCAGGACCACTCGGAATGAGAGCGACCGGTACGGCCAACACTCTTGACCTCTGAGGCGGAATCCGGACCTTGATTGGGCCCCTGCTCGTTTGCCAGGTATGGACGAGCGGGCGGCAATCGACGTCGAGGACTGCACGCGATGTTCGGCCCTCCCGGACTCACGACGCCAGATCGTCAACGGTGTGGGTCCGGTCGACGCAGACGTGGTCTTCGTCGGGGAAGCCCCCGGCGAGCAGGAGGACCGGGAGGGTGAACCCTTCGTCGGCCGGAGTGGGACCCTTCTCGACGATGTTTTGGCCGAGCACGAGCTAGACCGGCAGACGGTTCGAATCACGAACGCAGTGAAGTGCCGGCCGCCCGAGAACCGCGATCCGACCACTACCGAACTCCGGAACTGCCGCGACTATCTCGAACGGGAGCTTGAGGCTATCGACCCGGTCGTGATCGTCACTCTGGGAAAAGTCCCCACCGAGCACCTCTTGGACCGGTCTGTCGCGGTGACCGCCGAAGCCGGAACGAGCGAACAGGTGACTATCCGGGGGGCGACCTATCGCGTGCTGATTGGGATCCACCCGGCTGCGACGCTGTACGACCCAAGCACGCGAGACACGTTTGATGCGGTTATTGCCGAGGCTGCCGCTCTTCTCGAGGGCTGATCGGAAGGTCAGAAGGGGAATGGCTGGCTGCTGTGGTAAGAAAAACGATCGTCGGCTGTCCCAAGGGAAAGGGTCTTTTCGATGAGTACCGGTACACGTGATATGGACACATCGAGGGGGACCCAGCCCCCCGAGGCCGAGGTCGTGGTGCTGGATTACGGTCTTGGGAACCTCAGGAGTGTCACCCGGGGCCTGGAACGGGCCGGCGCAGCAGTGCGGATCGAGGACGATCCAGAGGCCATTTGGGCAGCTGACGGGGTCATTTTGCCCGGTGTCGGTGCGTTCGGTGACGGGATGGAGAACGCGGGACCGTTCCGCGAGGATCTGCTCGAAGCGGCCGCAGTGGGCCGCCCGATTCTCGGCATCTGTCTCGGGATGCAAATGCTTCTGACCAGCAGCGAGGAGGCCGACCGCGCTGGACAAGGTGATGTCCAAGGCCTGGACCTCGTGCCAGGTCGCAACGTGAAGTTCCGTGGCGACCTGAAAATCCCACATATGGGTTGGAACCAACTTGACCTGACCCGTTCTCACCCGGTCATCGAGGGGATCGACGGCGAGTACGCCTACTTCGTCCACTCGTATTACGCCGATCCCGAGGACTCGGATTCGATTCTCGCGAGGAGTGATTATGGCGTGGAGTTCCCGGCAGTCATCACGAACGAGGGGCAAAACGTCATCGGTACGCAGTTCCATCCGGAGAAAAGTGGCGAGACCGGACTCCGTTTGCTGCGAAATTTCGTCGACTTCGTGGCCGATTGAGCCGGACTCTCCTCAGATGAACTCGCGGACGTCGGCGTACCACATGTCGTGATGATCGACGGCGTCGATTCGCTTGGCGATTGCCACCGCGATGGCATGCCAACATAAGTCGGTGGGATCATCGTCATCCAGGTTGTAGGTGGCGTCCTCACAGGTGCAGCCGTCGTCTTCGACGATATACTCGTCCCCATGCCCGACAACGACGGTGAAGTCTCGGTATTGCTTCACTCGCGACTCGGTGACCGCTTCGATGGCCCGCTGACCCCGGTCGCCGTGATTTTCCAGGATCGCATTGGTGACCTCAGGGCTCAGCTCGCCGGCATCCGCTAGAGCCGTCCGCCAATCGACCTCCGGGTCCACATCCAGGCTTTGCCTCCCGGAACCAAAGGTTGTGGGTTCGGCCCGGGCGCCTTTTCTTGTCCCCGGTCACAGTAGGTGTATGAAGCATACGGAGGGCCGGGTGACCGTCGAGGCCCCGAAACAGGCAGATGCGGGGCGGTCGGACGCGGTCTTTTTCAACACGGACCAGGAGTTGAACCGCGACGTGACGGTCGCCGCGTTGCGGGCCTATCGCGAGCGTGAGCCCCGGGCCGAACGGTATTTGGACGCGATGGCCGCAAGCGGGGTTCGGGGCGCCCGTGCGGCCGCCGACGGCTGGGAGGTGACACTTGCGGATCTCGACGAATCCGCCGTCGAGTTAGCCAGCGCGAACCTCGATCGCAACGGGCTCGATGGAACGGTCCTGCACCGGGACGCAAACGTGCTCTTACACGACCCGGAGACCCTCTTTGATGTCGTCGATCTGGACCCGTTTGGGTCACCGATTCCGTTCGCGGACGCCGCGTTTGCCAATACCCGAAACCTGGTGGCTGTAACAGCGACCGACACTGCACCGTTGTGTGGGGCCCATTTCGAGAGCGGAGTGCGTCGGTACAGTGCCGTACCTCGGAACACCGACTACCACGCCGAGATGGGGCTCCGCATTTTGCTTTCCACCCTTGCTCGGACGGCGGCCCGGTACGACGTTGGCGTGACACCGATTTTGAGCCACGTGTCGGATCACTATGTCCGGACCTACCTGGAGCTCTCCCATCGGGCGACCGACGCGAACGCCACAATCGATGAACTCGGCTCGGTCCATCACTGTCGGAACTGTCTCCATCGGGAAGCAGAGCCGGGGTTGATTCCGAATCCACCGGAGACCTGCCCGCGTTGTGGCAGCGACGCGCTTGTTACGGCCGGGCCACTCTGGCTCGGGCAGACTCATGACGCCGATTTTGTCACGGCCACGCTCGATAGCCTCGACAAGTCGATGGGGACGCGCACTCGCGCCGAACGGATGTTGACACGACTCCGGGACGAACTCGAGACGCCGACTCACTACGACCAACACGTGCTCTATCGCCAGTGGGGTGAACCGGCGATCGGGATGGACGAGTTCCTCGGGAAACTCCGCGAAGCGGGTCATGCTGCCTCGCGAACGCATTATGGGGGCACGACGTTCAAAACCGACGCGTCCCGGGCAGAAATCGGGGCGGCGATGGGCTTTGACTGAGGAACGAGATCTCCCATTTGGTGACCGGCAGAGTTCACTATGTGGGTGGCCGGTCAGCGGACTATCGGAGCGGCTGACCAGCATTGGGGAGGAACGCCTATATCTTCCGGCGGGTCGAAAAATGGTCTGTGTTCAGCGACTTCGACGCTCGCAAACTGGCCCTCGCGGTTATCGCCACGATTCGGGAGAGCCAGGTCACCTTTCTTGCGGCGGCACTCGCGTTTTATGCATTCGTCTCGATCATCCCGCTTGCGCTGTTAGGCCTCGCTCTCGGCCAATTCGTGGGTATGGATCGAATCGCGCCGATCGTGTCTGGTGGCGAACAGTTCTTGACGCCCGAAGCGCTCGACATCGTTGCTCGCTCACTTGCTGATAGGAGGGGTCAGGGAGGGGCGACCGTCGTCGGGACTCTAGTTCTTTTGTGGTCCGGAAGTCGGGTGTTTCAGGGGCTTGATATCGCATTCGCTCAGGTTTACGGAAAAAGTGAGAGTGATTCGATTCCGTCGAAGCTCCTTGATCTGCTCATCGTTCTTGGAGCTATACCCGCTGCGCTGGTGGCTGGCGGAGTGTTCGGCGTCGTGCTCCCGCTTTTCGAGTGGCTCCCTGGGAGCGGCCTGTTAAGCCGACTCGCCCTGCTGCTCGTATTGGGTGTCGTGTTCTTCCCGTTGTACTACCGATTCCCGGACGTGGATGTGACAGTCCGGGAAGCCTTGCCAGGAACGGCTGTCGCGGCGGTGGGCTGGGCCCTTCTGGCGACTGGCTTTTCGGTATATGCTGCCTCGCTTGGCACATTCCACCTGTATGGTATTTTGGGGGCGGGGCTCCTGCTCGTCACCTGGCTCTATCTCGGGGGGATTATTATCATGGTGGGCGCAGTAGTCAATACCGTGTTGGCTGGCGCCCCCTCGGACGATCGGAGAGACGGCCCGAAGAGTGACCAGCGAGATCGCTCAGCGGCTGATTCAGCCCCTGACATCGGCGAACTCGAGCGTGAAGTCGACCGCCTCCGCGACGAATTGGACGAGAAGACTGTCAGCCGCTCCAATCTCGAGTCCGAGCTGAAGGCGTATGTCCGCACACGCCAGCGGGCGGGCAAAGCTACGGGGTGGGGTCCGTATTTGGTGTTGCTCTACGGGACGATCATGACGCTTGGCGCGTTTTATTGGCTGTCCGGTGGGTGGGCCATCTTGGCCATGATCGTCGTGTGGCTCTCCACGCTTGGCCTGTACGTCCAGCTCGTGATCTTCGGGCTAGGACTCCAGGCGACGTCGGTCCCCGGACGCCTCCTCGATGTGGTTCGGAATTGGCGCTCATGAGGGACCTCGGAGTAACACAGGCGCTTGCGCCACAGGTACCGGAGCCGGTCATTCCGCTGTTGATCGTGCTGACGGCCCTTGGCGGGCCGAAACTCGTCGCCATCGCGTCGACAGGGGGCTCGATTCTGGCAGTCAGAACCGGCTGGATCGACGCGTCTCGGGCACACGGGTTTCTGGTTGCGGTTGCCCTCACGCTCTCGATCTCGATTCTTCTCAAGACGGGACTAGCGATGCCCAGGCCTCCAGCGTCACTGATGGCGATTCCGGAGGACGGTCACGGGTTCCCAAGCGGGCACGCAACCGCCTCGGCCGGGGTGGTGACGGCCCTCCTCGGCATTTCGAACCGGCAGACGTATTGGCTCTCTGTGGGTGCCGGGGGGTTTGTGGCGCTCATCGCAGCAACTCGCGTCTTGCTCGGGGTGCATTACTTGATCGACGTCATCGCCGGGATCGGGGTGGGCGTCCTCGTCGCTCGTATTGGGGTCCACTTTCATCGGTCGCGACCTCGCTTGGCGCTCGGGACGACAACTGCACTCGTGGCTATAGCGCTCCTCGTCTGGGGCCGTTGCTAAAATCGACGTTCAGTTGGTGAGTTGGTCGACAAAGTCAACCCACTGTTTGGTTTTGTTCACGTACGCCTCAGTACTCCGGGCTCCAAAGTCGGGCTCCGAGAGGTTCCCCAGTGCGGTCAACGCCCGCTCGAGACCGAGAATCGTTCGAACGAGTTCGCTGGCCTCCGATTCGGAGATCTCGGCCGACTCCAGCCGCTTGCGTCGCCGCTCGCGCTCTTGTTTGAGCGTGTTTCGCACGGTTCGAACCGATTCCCGTTTTTCGGGCGGGACCGCTCCCTGGGTCTTGGTTTCCACGACGAACTCACGCAGAGCAAATGACTTGCCATCGATTTCGATCGTCTCCGGGATCCGAAGGCCGATTGTGGCCGACCGGCGTTTGACTCGTTCGAGAAATTCCTTGCGCCGCGACTCGGTGATCGGGGCCCCGTCAGAGCCGTCCATATGATAGCTACCGGTTCGACCGATGCAGGTGTTTCGGCTGTGTGATACTCGAGCTTAGAACTTCTCGAGGTATCGGTCGAGTTCCCAATCGGTGACTTCGAGGTTGTATTCGGCGGCTTCCTGGCGCTTGGCCTCGATGAATTTCTCCGTCACGTGGGATCCGAGAGCGTCCTGAATGACGTCGTCCTCTTCGAGGGCGTCCACCGCGTCCGAGAGGCTCTCGGGCAGGGTATCGATGCCGTACTCCTCCCGGGTCTCCTCGTCGAACTTGTAGATGTTCTCGGTGACCGGACCGGGGGCTTCGAGTTCCTTCTCGATCCCGTCGAGTCCGGCATGGAGCATGACCGCGATCGCAAGATAGGGGTTCGAAGAGGGATCGGGTGAACGGAGTTCGATCCGCGAGGCCGCCGGATGACGGGCAGCGGGGATCCGGACCAGCGCAGTGCGGTTGACACCACTCCAGGCGATGTACACCGGAGCCTCGTAGCCCGGCACCAGGCGCTTGTAGGAGTTGATAGTCGGGTTGGCGATCGCTGTAATCGCCGGTGCGTGTTCGAGGACCCCTGCCAGGAAGTGCCTGGCCAGCGTCGAGAGCCCGAATTCGTCGTCCCCGTCGTGGAAGACGTTCTCCCCGTCGTCGGTGAACAGCGAGAGGTGGGTGTGCATGCCGCTGCCGTTAACCCGCGCGATGGGCTTGGGCATGAACGTCGCGTGGAGGTCGTGGAGTTCGGCCGTGGCCCGGACGACTGACCGGAACGTCGCGATGTTATCCGCGGTCGTCAGCGCGTCGTCGTACTTGAAGTCGATCTCGTGCTGCCCCGCAGCGACCTCGTGGTGGCTGGCCTCGGTCTCGAAGCCCATCTCCTCGAGGTTGAAGATGATCTCCCGACGGAGGTCAGACGCCAGGTCTTTTGGCCCCAGGTCGAAGTAGCCGCCCGCGTCGTGTGTCGTGGTCGTCGCCCGTCCGTTGCCGTTCTTTTCGAAGACGAAGAACTCGGGTTCGGGGCCCACGTTCAGTGTATACCCCATATCCTCCGCGCGAGCGATCGCGCGTCTGAGTACCGTCCGAGGGTCACCCTCGAACGCTTCGCCTGTTTTGGTGTCTATCACGTCACAGATGAGCCGAGCGGCCTCCCCGCTCTTTTTGTCCCGCCAGGGGATCACAGCGAAGGTCTCGGGGTCCGGCTCCAAACGCATGTCTGATTCCTGGATGCGAACGAAGCCCTCGATAGACGAGCCGTCAAAGTAGATCCCTTCGGTCAGGGCCTTTTCGGCCTGACTCGCGGGGATCGAGACGTGTTTGACCGTCCCGAGAATGTCCGTAAACTGCAAGCGCAGAAATTCGATGTTTTCGTTCTCGATCCGATCTAGTACCGCCTGTTCCGCATCGGTCAATCCGCCGTCCGGGGTGGATGCTCCAGATGTCATTTTGTTCGACAATCTATTCCAATACGGGATGTTTTAAAGGCCTAACGGTTGCATCAATTGAACCATTTCCGCAAATAATTGAACAACCGTAAACTTCACGTCCCCGGCCCTCCGTCCATGCTATATGACCTACGAGAACCTGGATGCCGAACTCATCAACGAGCTGCTTGCGGACGGTCGGGCGAGCCTCCGGAGTGTGGGTGAGTCACTCGGCGTTTCGGTGACGACAGTCTCCAATCACCTGCGGGATCTCGAAGCCGCAGGAACGATCAAAGGCTTCGTGCCCGTCATTGATTATGACACGCTTGGCTACGATGTCACGGCGATCCTCCAGCTCAAAGTCGAGGGGGAGGCGTTACCTGAGATCACCGACCGACTGGGGGGCATGGACCGGATGATGACTGTCTACGAGGTGACGGGGGAGTTCGACATCATCGCGGTCGGCAAGTTCGAGGACACTGATTCGATGGATGACATCATTAAGGAACTGTTGGCCGAGCGTGAGATCAAGGAGAGCAATACGAGCGTGGTGCTTTCCGCTCCGGTCGAGTGTGATCAGTTCCCGTTGCCGGTCGAAGAAAGCGAATAGGACCCCAAGAGGTTGACGGGCCTTTCAGGGGCTACTGGCCCGTACAAGGCGTACTGTTTTTTGTGGCCGGGCTTATTCGCGGGCCGAGGCCGGGTCGTTTGTCCGGAGAGACTCCCTACCGCTCGTCTCCCGGCTCACGGGCAAACCGCACCCGTTCGCTCGTTCGGAGACGCGTAGCGTCTCTTACTCGCGGGCCGAGGCCCGCTCGGCAGTTCAGAAGGACGCTTCGCGCCCTTCATGCCTCACAGGCAAACCGCGCCCGTTCGGCTGTTCGGAGCGGTCTTCGACCGCTCAACTCGCGGACTTCGTCCGCTCGTTCGTTCGGAGAGACTCGCTTCGCTCGCCTCTCCTACATCGCGCCGCCCATACCCCCCATACCGCCCATGCCGCCCATACCGCCGCCCATGCCGCCGGGACCGCCTTCCTCTTCGTCTCCGCCGGTGGAAAGGTCGCCGGCCGAGATGATGTCGTCGATCTTCAGGACGAGGTTCGCCGCCTCGGAGGCCGAACTCAGGGCCTGCTCTTTCGCGTGGGCGGGTTCGGCGATACCGGCATCGAACGTGTCCTCGATATCGCCGGAGAACACGTTTAAGCCGGCCCGCTCCTCGTCGCGTTCGTGTGCGGCGCGCAATTCGACGAGCGTGTCGATGGAGTCCAGGCCAGCGTTGCTCGCGAGGACTCGCGGAACGAGTTCGAGCGCGTCGGCGAAGGACTCGACGGCCAGCGCCTCGCGTCCTTCGACACCGTCGGCGTAGCTGCGAAGACGGTCGGCCAACTCGACCTCAATGGCCCCGCCACCTGGGAGCACTCGACCGTCGGTCAGGGACTGGGAGGCGACGTCCAGTGCGTCAGTGACACTGCGCTTTACTTCATCGACGACGTGGTCGGTCGCGCCGCGGAGCAGGAGTGTGACGCCGTGGGCGCCATCGCCATTGCCCTCAACGTAGAATAGTTCGTCGGCGTCGTCCCGGGTGACCGAGCCCGTGCCCAGGTCCTCGGTTGTGGCCGACTCGAGATCGGTAACGATGGACGCGCCGAGGACGTCCTGGAGGAATTCGATGTCGCCCTTGCGGCTGCGACGGACCGCGAGGATGCCTTCCTTCGCAAGGAAGTGCTGGGCCATGTCGTCGATGCCCTTCTGGCAAAAGACCACGTCCGCCCCGATTTCGGCGATGTGGTCGGCTTTCTCGCGGAGCTGTTTTTCCTCCTGCTCGAGGAACTGCTGGAGCTGATCGGGGCTGTCGACGGAGACGGTGGTGTCCGTTTCGGTCTCTTCGACCTCGATGGCTTCGTTGAGCAGCAGGACGTCGGCGTCTTCGACCGAGTCAGGCATGTTCTCGTGGACGGGGTCCTTATCGACGACGGCCCCGGAGAGCAGTTCGCTCTCACTGACCTGCCGACCGGTCTGGGTTTCGAGTTCGATGTCGTTCAGGTCGACGACGGTCGATCCGTCCTCGGCGTCGATGGTCACGGTCTGGAGGGCCTGGTAGATGAGACCCGAAAGCAGGTCCTTGTCCAGTTCCGCGCCCTTGCCGGTCATCGAGGTCTCGGCCACGCTTCGGACGAGGCTCTCGTCGTCGGGATCGACGTCGATGGAGACCTCGTCGACTTCCTCGCGGGCTTTCTCGGAGGCGAGGTTGTACCCCTGGATGATCGCGGTCGCGTGAATATCCTGCTCGAGGAGGTCCTGGGCCTCCTTGAGCAACTCACCGGCGACAGCGACGGCGGTCGTGGTACCGTCACCAGCCTCGTCCTCCTGGGTTTCGGCGACCTCGACTATCATCTCGGCTGTCGGATCGTCGATATCCATCTCCTGGAGGATGGTTACGCCATCGTTCGTGATGGTGACGTCGCCCGTCGAGGAGACGAGCATCTTGTCCATTCCTTTCGGGCCCAGTGTCGTCCGGACGGAGTCCGAGACGGCGCGCGCGGCCGAAATGTTGTGTTCCTGTGCATCCTTGTCTTTCATCCGCTGGGCGTCATCCCCCATGATGATCATGGGTTGGCCCTGCATTCGTCGCTCTGCCATAGTCACTCGGCGATTGTTTGTCCTTCTATAAAAGGATTTGGTATCCGGCCTGATCGGTCAGTCTCGCCACCGGGCTGCTGTCGGTGATTTCCAGCGTTTCGACTCGGGTTCGTCGTGCTGAGTTGGGCGACTCGACAACTGAAAAACGCCGGGACTGGGATTTGAACCCAGAACCCCTAACGGGGACACGCTTTCCAGGCGTGCGCTTTGCCATTCGGCCATCCCGGCCCATCACGTGCTAACCGACAGCCCGAATTAAACCTGTCTTTTCCGTGCCAGTCGATCTTCGAGGAAATACGCCAGTCCTGCCGTCGCGACGAAGACCCCTCCGGCCACGGGAATCAGTTTGGGAAGTCCGAACGCCATCTCGGAAACGAGTCGGACCGTCTGGGCGAGCACGAGGAACAGGAACCCGCCGGCGATCCCCCAGAGCAAACTGGACTTGGTCCGGTCCTCCATTACCAGTCAGCGTCTTACTGAGAGGCGATCGCTTCGATCTCGATTTTGGCGCCTTTTGGCACTTCACTCACTTCGAAGGCGCTCCGGGCTGGCGGATTGTCCTGGAAGTACTCCTGATAGGCCGAATTCATTGCTTCGAACTCCTCGATGTCGTCCATGAGCACTGTCATTTTGAGGACGTCCTGCATCGTCAGGCCTTCCTCCTCCAGGATGGCTTTGACGTTTTCGAGGGACTGGCGGGTCTGCACCTCGATCGGTTCCTCGTCGAGCAACTCGCCGTCGACGGTCAACGGAAGTTGACCCGCGGTAAACACGAGGTTTCCGTCCGTGGTGGCCTGGCTGTACGCGCCGACTGCGGCGGGTGCTTCGGTGGTGCTGATGATCCGTTTCATGACTCATCTCTCTCGGTCTGGAACCTTAAAGCCAGCCAAAACAGACTGCGCTCCCGGCGTTTATGTTCGGACTTCGACCTGAAAGCCGGCCTCGCGCACGTCTTCTAGGATTTGTTCGACATGCTCATGTCCGCGCGTTTCGATGTCCATCTCGATCTCCGTCGCGTCGATGGCGAAGGACTGTCGGGCCCGATCGTGGTTGATCTCGTAGATATTGGCCCCCGAATTGGCCACGATACTGAGGAAATCCTCGAGCGCACCGGGCCGGTCCTTCATTACGGTTCGTAGTTTCACGAAGCGGCCCCGGTCGACCAGGCCGCGACTGAGAACCGTCGTGAGCAGATTGAGGTCGATGTTCCCCCCGCTCAGCACCGGGACGATCGTTTCGTCCTCGCCGTACTCGAAGCGCTCTTCGAGCACGGCCGCAAGCGGAACGGCTCCCGCTCCCTCGACCAGGGTTTTGACTCGCTCGAGGAGCAGCACCATCGCGGACGCGGTTTCGCTGTCATCGACGGTCACGATCTCGTCGACTCGGTCCTCGATGATCGGAAGGGTGTTTTCCCCGACTGCCCCGGTCGCGATCCCGTCAGCGATCGTGTCAACCGAGTCTAACTCGTTTGTCGCATCTTTATTGAGAGAGTTGGCCACAGTTGCGGCCCCCTCGGCCTGGACACCGATGACACGCGTCTCCGGTTTTCCTGCCTTAATCGCTGTGGCGATACCGCTGATCAACCCACCTCCACCGATCGGAGCGACGACGGTATCCACGTCCGGACAGTCCTCGAGAATTTCGAGACCGATCGTCCCTTGCCCGGCCTGGACCGCTTGATCCTCGTACGGGTGGACGTAGGTACGGTCGGATTCGGCAGCGAGTTCGTGGGCCTTCTCCTGGGCGTCGGCGAAATCTGCTCCGTAGAGGACAATCTCGGCCCCGTAACTCTCGGTTGCGTTGACCTTCGAGATCGGAGCGAACTCCGGCATGACGATCAGTGCATCCACGTCGCTCCGCTGGGCGGCCAGTGCGACTCCCTGAGCGTGATTTCCAGCACTGGCCGTGATGACGCCGGCGTCCCGCTCGGCCGCCGAGAGCGTTCGAATCCTGTTGGTCGCGCCACGGATCTTGAACGAACCGGTCCGCTGGGTGTTTTCGAACTTCAACTGCACGTCAGCACCACTCATTCTGGAGAAGGTTCGCTGCGACTCCAGAGCCGTGTGAAGGGCCACGTCGGAGACGCGGTCCCGGGCCGCCTCGATATCGGCGAGACTGAGCATAGTTCGGCTAAGCCACAGGGGTTGTTAACGGTTTGTGATGGAACAGTAGTTGGGTGGGACCGATGAGGTATAGCAAGCGGAAGCCTCGTCCTCGATAACGCGAAGCGTTTTCGGGTGCAACGAGACGCGTAGCGTCTCGGTATGCCCCTTCAGGGCGGGGAGGATGTCAAGATCGGTTGGGACTCAACTGCTGACAGCCGTCACTTGCCATTTGACCAACCGAAGAAGGGGGGGGGGGAACGGAGGGGACGTGTGACCTGCATATGGAGTAATGGGGGGAGGGGTTATAATTCATTCCCATGCTTGGTGAAAGTGAAACACTCCGTTGAGGCGTTTCTCAGGCTCTGAAACGTCGTTGTCTGACAACTGTCATTCGGCCGTAATGCGACCGGTGATCCGGGACTACCGTTCTTCGAGCGGCACGAACTCCCGCTCAGTCGGTCCGACGTACCGGCCGCGTGGGCGGATAAGTTTGTTGTCGGCCTGATACTCGAGCACGTGCCCGATCCACCCGGTCGACCGACTCATCGCGAAGATCGCGGTAAACATGTCTAGCGGGATACCGAGTTGGTAGTATATCGCACCCGAATAGAAGTCGACGTTCGGTGCGACCCCTCGTTCGGGCAGTCCGACATCCTCGGTGAGGTGGGTCTCGATGTCGCCGAGATATTCGAGCCAGTGACAATCCTCGGTCTGGTTGGAGATTCTGCGGAGTTCCGACTTGAGGATCTCGGCCCGTGGATCGAGCACGTTGTAAACGCGGTGCCCCCAGCCGGGGACTCGCTCGTCCCCTTCGAGAAGGTCTTCGGTCCACTCCGTCGCCGGGAGCGGACCTTCGTCGATTTCCAGTAGGGCCGACATCACCTTCTGGTTCGCCCCGCCGTGAAGCGGGCCCGAAAGTGCCGCGACGGCCGCGGTGACGCTGTTGTAGACATCTGCGAGCGTCGAGCCCACGACCATTGCCGTAAAGGTCGACGCGTTGAGTCCGTGGTCCGCGTGCAGTGTTAATGCCTTGTCGAACACTTCGGCGTGGAGTGGGTCTGGCTCCGACCCAGTGAGCATGTAGAGGAAATTCGCCGCGAGCGAGAGATCGGTGCGTGGTTCGACCGGTGATTTCCCCCGCCGGAGCCGATCGAAGGCTGCAAGCACAGTCGGAAACTTCGCCGAGATCCGGCGTCCCATATGTCTCGCGGCTTCGAGGTCAGTCGGATCGGAACCTGTGCCGGGATCCTCCGCGGAGAGCATCGACACCGAGGAGCGAAGCGCCGAAATCGGGCGCTCCCCCGAGTCGGCGAGCAACTCCAATTGGTCGTAAATCCCGGGCTGGACGGCTCGGGCCTCTCGCATCTCGGATTGGAAGGCTTCAAGTTCAGCTTCCGTTGGGAGATCCTCGTTCCAGAGGAGGTAAAGCACCTCCTCGTAGGTCGTCTCGGACGCCAACACGTCGATGGGGTATCCCCGGTAGAAGAGTTCGCCCCGATCACCGTCGATGTCGCTGAGGGCGGACTCCGCGACCAGGACCCCGTCGAGGCCCTTTTTGAGCTCGTTTGTCATGGATGACGTTACCTTCCGCGATATGGCATCCCCCGGGGTATATCTTTCGTGATGGCATCGCCGCCCCACTCACAAACGTTCGAAAGACGAGCCCTAGTCAACGTTTTTGAGACAATTGTCAACCTCGTGGTGAAATATTGCCGCTGATCGGTTCGTCCCGTACCCTTTTTGATGGGTGGCACCAACGCTCTGGCATGGCCGGGCGTGTTGCCTACGAACCCGCGAGCGTGAAAGACCTCCTCGCGGAGATGAAAGACACGGCCGAACTCCTTATCGACCTCTCCTACTCGGCAGTCCTCCATGAGAGCGAGGCCATTGCTGAGGAGGTTCTCGCACTCGAAGACCGCATGGACGTACTCCAGATCCGAGCCCGTATGAGCCTCCTGATGGCTGCCCGGAACCCGGAGGATGCGGAAACACTGGCACCGGTCCTTGGGATCACCGGCGCGGCGGAAAAGATCAGTGACGCGGCTGGGGATATCGCGAAAGTCGTCCTCGAGGATATCGGGTTGCCCGAGGACATGCGTGCCTCGCTTCCGGTGGCCGTCGAGACGCTGGTGCGGTCGACGCTTCAATCGGACTCACCCTACGTCAACCGAACGCTGGGCGATATCAACCTCGAAACCGAGACCGGGGTCCGAGTGATCGCAATCAGGCGTGGCGGTGATTGGGTCCTTAATCCCTCCGCGGAAACCGTGCTCGAAGCCGATAACGTGTTGTTATTGCGCGGCCCCGAGCCGGGCATTGCAACAGTGTACGAACGGGCCGCGGGCGAAACCTACGAGAAGCCGGCCGCGCCGGCGGTCGCGGACGAAGACCTCGATCGTGCGGTCTCTTCGCTGGTCCTGATGAAGAATATGAGTGAACTGGCGGTCGATCTGGCATACGGCAGTGTGCTGTACAATAGCGACCCGTTGGCGGAGGAGGTGGTCGAACTCGAGGCCGAGGTCGACGCGTTGAAGTCCCGCTTCGAGGCCTGGATCTTGCGGGCCGCAAGTCGCGCCGCCGAGCCGGTTTCCCTGCGCGGGTTGGTTCACATCGCACAGAGTACCGAAGTCATCAGTGACGCGGCCCTGGAAATCAGCGAAGGTGTATTGCGAGGACTGGGATCCCACGTGGTCGTGCAGGAAGCCGTCGAGGAGTCGGACGAAGTCATTACCCGGGTCACCGTGGAGCCGGGAAGCCTCCTCGATGGGACGACCCTCGGCGAACGGGCGGTCAAGACCGAGACCGGAATGCGCGTGACTGCGGTCCGTCGACCGGTCGAGGGCGGCGACGAGTGGGAGATTCAACCAGGTCCGGACACTGAGCTCCAGGCCGGTGACGTGCTGCTTGCGAACGGGACCCGCAGCGGTGCGGATATTCTTGCAGACCTCGCACGCGCCTCGAGCGCTGATCGGTGAGTCCGTCCCGCTGTTTCAGTGACACTGCGTACCGAACCCTACAAGGGCCCGGCGGACGCGTTTTCGGACAATGCAATCGTTGGGCACGGCGGAGGCTGATCCGGGGACGAAGGCGACGGGCCACCTGTCCGTCGGTGAGCGACGGGACGGCTCGGAACTTGGCCTCCCGGTCGCCGTCATTAATGGAGCCGAGGGTGGGCGGCACCTCCATCTCCAGGCGGTCAGCGACGGTGACGAACTCAATGGGCTTGGGGTACTTACACGGCTGCTTCCCCAACTTGACCCCGCGGAGATTTCGGGCACAATTACGGTCGTTGCCATCGCAAACATTCATGGGTTCCAGGTCGCCGAACACCGCAATCCGATAGACGACACCAAACTCAACCGGGCCTATCCGGGGGACCCGAAGGGAAGTTCCTCCGACCGGATCGCCCACGCGACCCTGGAGGCAGCGACTGAAGCCGATCTCGTCATCGACCTGCATCAGGGCTCGACGAGCCAGATGATCGACGAAACGCGGGTGCGTTGTGGGCGACACCATCGCTTGCACGAGGAGTGTCTCGAACTCGCTCGGGTTTTCGACGCCGGCCACGTCCTCGACCAGCAGGGTCCGGAGGGGCAACTAGCGCGAGTCGCGCCCGACGCCGGGGTGCCGACGATCGACCCGGAACTCGGTGGAGCCGTGGGCTGGGACGATTCGAGTATCGACGTTGGCGTTCGGGGTGTCACCCGCGTATTGAACTATTACGATCTCCTCGACGGCCAGGTGAGCCCCAAAGACCAGATCCGAGCCAGTGGCTTTGACCGGTATGGGGCCCCGGTCGGTGGATTGGTTTCGTTCCAGCAAACCCTCGGTGACCGGGTCGAGCCAGGTGAACCACTGTTCACGGTTTTGGACCCGTTTGGGGCCGAGAAAACCCGCGTTGCGGTCGACCAGTCCGGGATCTTCTGGCGGGCCCGCCGATTGCCCCAGGTCGCTACGGGGGAGTACGTCTGTTCGGTCGGCACGGGGTTCGAGGAGTAATGGCGCCGGGTCTGGTCTGTGCAGACTGTGGTCGCACCTACGAGGCCGGCCCGAACGAACCGTGGCAGTGTGCCTGTGGAGCTCCGTTGGAACTCAACATGGAACCGGCTCTCGGTGACCCACCACAAACGTTTGACCGAGAGGCCGGCCTCTGGGCCTTTGATGCTTTCCTCCCCGTCAACCGCGAGGTAACTCTTGGGGAGGGGTGGACACCGCTCGTGGACGCCCCGACCTGGGACGCCACATTCAAACTCGAATACGTGTTCCCGTCTGGCAGTTTCAAGGATCGGGGTGCAACGACGACGCTCTCTCGGGCTGTGACACTCGACGTGAACCGGGTCATCGAGGATTCATCCGGTAATGCTGGCGCCTCGATTGCCCTGTATGCGGCCCGCGCCGGCATTCCGGGGGAAATCTATGTTCCAACTGGCGTCAAACCAGCGAAGCGAGCTGCGATCGAGGGGACGGGAGCGACTGTCGTGGAGGTCGATGGAGCGAGAGCCGACGTGAGTCAGGCGGCTCGCGAGGCCGTGGCGGCGGGGAAGGGCTGGTACGCAAGCCACGCCTGGAACCCCACATTCTACGCCGGCACGATGACGGCCGCCTATGAGATTGCCGTTCAGCGTGGGTTCGAAGCGCCGGACGCAATGGTCGTTCCGATCGGTCACGGGACGCTCTTTCTGGGCCTCTACCGGGGTTTTGCGGCTCTCGAATCGGCCGGCTGGATCGACCGGATGCCACGGTTGCTCGGGGTCCAGGCTGCTGGGGTGGCCCCAATCGCCGAGACTGTCGGAACGGCAGCGGGGACCCAAACCAAAAACGAACTCGCCGACGGTATTCAGATCGCTGAACCGGTCAGAGCAGCCCAGATAACACGGGCTGTTCGAGAGACCAACGGGACGGTGATCGCCGTCGCGGAGGAACAAACCCGCGCTACCTGGCACACGCTCCACCGGGCTGGGTTCCACGTCGAACCGACGAGCGCAGTGGCGGTTGCTGGCCTTGAGGCCTATCGAACACACGGGCTCGATCGCGATCAGGATGTCGTGGTACCGCTCACCGGGAGCGGACTGAAAAGTGCGTGACCTGTTCCCGATCCGATCCGGCTATCGCATTTCCGCGAGGTCGACGAACGCCCCTTCCTCGGCCGTCATCCAACGTGTCATGAGGGCCTCTTCGTCACAGGACATCGGATACAGTGTACACTCCGCGCCGCTCGAGTACTCCTCGATACGGTGGGCGAGGTCCCCGTGGTCCCTGTCCTCCTCATAGGTGCCGGAGTAGCGGGACATATGAAACACTATGCAGCGCGCCGGTTTGTAAGTACCCGTTTTATCATCATATAAAGGGATTTCGAGGGACGATAGCGGGTATTTAGAGGCCGTGTGAAACGGTCACGAACGGCCATCTGAGGTGGCTGGATGCCACTCGTCTGACGGCATTCAAATACCCGGGTTTGCCACCGTTGTGGCGGGAGGACCATCCGGCCGAGTCACTGTTCAGGATGGGTCGGAGCATCGAACCCAGCCCTCACCAGCGGCTTTGCAATGTGCCGTCTGGCACACGGAGGTACTTCGTACCAACCCTCCTCGAGTTCCCGATCGATTCCGACCACGGATTTCGAGTCTGTGGCCGTCCCACAGTCGCGACATCGATAGCCCTGGGTGGCACCGGCACTTTTCATCCGACGGCCACAGGTCGGGCAGGTGGGTGTAACCCCCTTCTGCTCAAGTAGCTCTCTGACCGCGAACTTCTCGAGTTTGAGGGTCCCGTCACCGACCTCTCCGGCGACAGTAATTCGATCACCGACTCGAAGGGCCCGGACCCGATCCCGGAACCGTTTGGTCGGTTCGAAGGCGACACAGGGGAGCCTGCCGGTTCCATCCGCGATCGTCACAAAGACATGCCCGCCAGCGCGGGTTTCAGGAGGCTCGATTACCCGACCCGTAACCGTATAGGCGCGATTGTCCCTAACATTCTCAATCGGAGCGCCCCGGAGGTGAACGTCGGTCCCCTGGTTGGTTTCGAAAAGCGCCTGGGTATGAACTGGTTCGGACTCGATTTTGGCTGCCAGCCGTGCGACGACGTGGGGAGCGTCACCGCGGATCCCATACAGGATCGGTCCTGGCGCGTTCGGGATACAGACTGCTTCGTCTTCCCCGCGGTCCACGGTGTCCCATGCTGTGGGGTAATACCTATCTGCGGCGGCAAAGACCGACTCGTGATCTACGTCCCGGGGGGTTCCCCACCGATCGGGTTCTCGATAGGCGATATATTCGTAGGTCCAATCGGCCAGGGTGGCGCTGGCACCGATCGCGGCCAGCGCACCGATCTTGCCACGTTCGTTTTTGAACCCGGCACTTCGGTAGCCGGCGTTCTCGATGTGCCGTTTGGCCGCGTCCCGGTCGAGAATTTCTCGGATCGCCCGTTTCCCGAACTCGCGGACCGCTGGCTCGATGGGTTCCGCGGCGGCGACGATGCCGGGGTTCGTTCGCTCGTCATCGAGAACGGCACGTGACTGGATAATCTCACGGGCTGTCTCCAGGGCTGTTGCTGGGTCCGCATCAGTGTGAATCGCCAGGGCCGCGTTGCCCCGGGTCTTGTGTTTCACCGCCGGATTGAGCCTGAGCAACCGCAGCTTCGAGATCCGGTCCCCGGATCTGTGGAGGGCTTTGGACACCTCGGCGGCCACGTAGGTCGTGCACATGCCCTGATCGCGGGAGTCGGTGTCGTCGAGGCCGAGGACGGTCACGGCAGGCGATTGGTGGCCGGGGCCCTTAAGCGGTCCGCGACTTGCTTGTTTGTGGTCCACCCGGAAAACCGCCAGCAAACGGCGGCTACCGCCCCACAACGCCTTTAGGGGTTGAGTGCCCTATCGTTCCGTAATGACACGCTCGGCGCTCATCGACAATCTTACCGCGATGTTATCCGACGCGGGGTTCACGGTGAGCGACCGGTGTTCGACGCGTCCGAAGAGCTTCGATCTTGCTGCACGCCGTGACCAGGATCTCCTCCTGGTGAAAATCTTGGGCAACATTGACGCCTTCGACGGGCCGACGGGTCGGGAGATGCGCCGGTTGGGCACCTACCTCCGTGGGACCCCTGTCGTCATCGGGCTTCGGACACGTGACGAGGAACTGGACCCGGGAGTCGTCTACTTCAGACACGGGGTGCCGGTCCTCAACCCCGATACGGCGATGGACCTGTTCATCCATGGCGTCCCACCCTTGATTTATGCCGCCCCTGGCGGGCTCTATGTCAATATTGAAGGGGACGTGTTGGCCGACGAGCGCGAGGAGCGGGGCTGGAGTTTGGGACGCCTCGCGACCGAACTGGGCGTTTCACGGCGGACCGTCTCGAAGTACGAGGACGGGATGAACGCCAGTGTGGAAGTCGCTGCCCAACTGGACGAACTTTTCGATCAGGACCTCACGAGTCCGGTATCGGTCCTCGACGGGGCCGAGGACATTCGCGATGCGGAACCGACCCCGGAGGACCCCGACGTCGATCCGGAGGACCGACCGATCGTCGCGATGCTCACCCGTGTCGGGTTTGACGTCCATCCGACCGTTCGCGCCCCGTTCAAGGCCGTGAGCGAGGAAACTGAGGGCGATGATACCCTTATTACGGGCCATTCGGCGTTCACGGACGCGGCTGTCAAGCGAGCCCGGATCATGGGCTCGCTCCGGGAGGTCATCCACACCAGGTCGGTGTACTTCGTGGATAAGGCACAATCCGAATCCATCGAAGGCACTGCGATCATCGAACGGGATGAAGCCAAAGACGTGGATGACTCGGCGGAGTTCCGCGATCTCATACGGGCCCGAGGCGGCTCACCGGAGAGCTAAGGCTTCTTTCGGCCGCAGCAGTGGCGGCGATTCAAAACCGCCGTTTCGATCCTTCTGGATAGAGGCTTAGTCATAGGATCGGGGCGGCAGAGAAAGGACTGGTATTGGCTTATGTCTCGATACCACGCCCGTGGGAAATTCCGGCAGTGACGTATGGCAAGTGGAAGCCTCGTCCTCGAAAACGGGAAGCGTTTTCGGGTGCAACGAGACGCGTAGCGTCTCGTCATGCCCCTTCAGTGCGGGGAGGATGTCAAGGGGAGTCAGATATCTGACTCTTTGTCCGACTTCGGTTCGAAATCGAGGGCGACCGAGTTGATACAGTACCGTTTCCCCGTGGGCTCGGGACCGTCCTCGAAAATGTGGCCCAGATGCCCCCCACAGGTTCCACAGTGGACTTCCAAACGCTCCATCCCGTGGCTGGTGTCGACTTCAGTCTCGACCTGTCCTGCCGCTGCGACATCGTAAAAACTCGGCCAGCCGGTATTGGAGCCGAACTTCTGCTCGCTTTCGAAGAGGACTGTTCCACACCCGGCACAGCGGAAGACACCCGACTCCTTCACATCGACCAGGTCACCGCTGAATTTCGGTTCGGTCCCGCGCTCCCGCAGTACCCGGTACTCCTCCTCGCTCAGTACCGAGCGCCACTCCTCCTCGGTCCGCTCCTCGGGTTGATCCATGCTCCGCATAGGAGTGGAACCGGGAAGAGGCTGGGGGCTCTGGCCGTGTTTCGCCGGTTTTTCGGAGCCAGATGTGCAAGGATTTCGACCGGTCTCAAACGGCCCCGAACTCGATCAACCGCTCTGCGTGGTCCGCTTTGGCCAGCAGGACCTCGCGGAGTTCCGGCGGGTTCTCGACGTTGGTCGTTTCCAGGATCTCTTCGGGGACCCCGAGGGCTCCTTCCGGAACCGAGTTGTCAGGGTGGACCGCGAAGTGGTTGGTCTCGAGTTTCATCACGAGTGGCTGGTCCAGCCGCTCGATACCTGTTCCGTCCGCGTACAGTTCCCGGTTGACGTTCTCGTGCTGGGTTTCCTGCAGTACGGCGTCCTCGCCCTTGGACGGGGCCACATACAGACGACCGAGATAGTAACCGCTCGAGAACGGTGTGAACATGCATGCTAACAATTACCATGTATTGGCTTAAGTCCGTCGCCGGAACGGGAGACATCCTTTTCCCCGCCCGTCCCTGACCTGAGGCTAGATGGACTCCGGGTTGCTTCTCGATCTTCTGGGCAATGAGAACCGTCGGCGTATCTTGCGGTTGCTCGCTCGCAAACCCAGTTACGTGACAGAGATCAGCGAGTACATCGAGGTCAGCCCCAAGGCGGTCATCGACCACTTACGCCGGCTTGACGAGGCCGGTTTGGTCGAAAGTCACGTCGACGATCGCCGCCGGAAGTACTTTCATATCGCGCAGAACCTTCGACTCGAAGTTCGGGTTTCCCCCTACGATTTCGGTACCAAGAGCGCGTATCCGGCCAGTGCGGATTTAGATCTCGGCCGCTGCTCTCATCTCCAAGTAACCACTGAATTCGACGAGTTCGACGACATGGCCTCGTTGGCCCAGCGCCTCGACGACCTCAGGGAACTCGAACGCGAACTTTCGATGGCCCAGCGGTGGGTTCAGGGCCGATTGACAGAGGTTCAGGCGGAACTCTCCGAGGAGATGGACGGGAACGATGGCGGGCATCTAACAGCCGAACTCCTGGGATCGTTGGCTGGTGGGACCCGCACGACCACCGGCCTGGCCAGAGCCGTCGAAGTGCCCGAACAACTGGTCGAGACAGTGCTCTCTCGGCTCGAACGCGAGGACGTCGTCGAGCAGGTCGAGGGGAAGTGGCGGATCCGTGACCAGACACCCGAGTAGATGGTTTCAAGGGTCGAGCCCGAATACACCGCGCTATGAACCCAGGGGATCGTGTCCGCGTCGAACGAGCCGGCGAGCGCCATGAGGGAATCGTGATGCCCTCATCGACGGCCGACCACGTTGTACTCAAACTCGAAAGTGGATACAACGTCGGAGTGGATCGAGACGAGGCCACAGTTGAAATACTCGAAACCGACGTCTACGACATCGAGGAGGGTGAGACCTCAGCTACGTCGACGGTCACCTTCGACCCCGACTTGCCGACGATATCACTGCTCACCACTGGCGGGACCATCGCCTCGACAGTCGACTACCGGACTGGCGCGGTGAGTGCCCAGTTCGACGCCGAGGACGTACTTCGTGCGGTCCCTGAAATGGCCGGGATGGCGAACTACCGGGGTCGCGTGGTCCGAAACATCCTCTCGGAAAACATGACCCCGGCCGTGTGGCAAGACCTCACTCAAGTCGTTCAGGAAGAGATCGAGGCCGGCGCTGACGGCATCGTGGTGATGCATGGAACCGACACGATGCAGTACAGCGCAAGCGCGCTGTCATTCATGCTTGATACGCCGGTCCCGGTCGTGTTCACCGGGAGCCAGCGCTCGGCCGATCGTCCCTCATCGGACAACGTAGTCAACGCAGTCGGGGCCGTCCAGGCGGCCAAATCAGACGCGGCCGAGGTCATGATCGCGATGCACGCCTCCGCGTCGGACGACACAGTGGCCCTCCATCGTGGCACCCGCGCGCGCAAAAACCACACCTCCCGACGAGATGCATTCGAGACGATCGGGGCCGAACCGCTCGGAGTAGTCGACTACGAGACCGGCGACGTGGAATTCCGGCGGTCCTATCGTGAACGCGACGCAGTCGAGCTGTCAGTGGCACCAGGTCTGGAAACCGAGGTCGAACTCGTGAAATTCACCCCCGGGATGGACGAAACCTGCCTGGCCATGGTCCGGGAAAAAGAGGGCGTCATCATCGAAGGTACCGGTCTCGGGCACGTGCACACCGATCTGATCGGGAAACTCGACCAACTGACCGACCGTGGAACCACGGTCGTCATGACGAGCCAATGTCTCGATGGGCGGGTCTGTGATCGCGTCTATGACACCGGCCGGGACCTCTTGGACGCCGGTGTCATCGAAGGCGCGGACATGCTTCCCGGCACGGCGAAGGTCAAACTTATGTGGGTCCTGGCAAACCGGGCCGACGTCGATGAGGCGATGCAGACCTCCCTTGCGGGGGAATTGACTGACCGCTCTGTCCCCTGGACATGAGGATCCGACCGGCCCGCAAGACGGACGCAGCCGACATCGCCACGTTCACGCAGGACACCTGGGATCGGTACGAGGACGGCGATTACATCTCGAAGATCTTCCCGAAATGGGCCGCTCAGTCCGGGCCGGACCAGGAGACGTTTGTCGCCGAGTCTGACGGGACGCCAATTGGCCTGGTTCGGAGCGTCCTGCTTTCGGACCACGAGGCCTGGTTCCAGGGGCTTCGCGTCGATCCGGCCCATCGGAACAAAGGCGTCGGGGAGACTCTCATTCACGCCGCGTTCGACTGGGCCAAATCGGCTGGCGCCACGGTCGGTCGAGCGATGGTCTTCTCTTGGAACGTGATGGGCCTCGGCCTCACGCGGGCCGCCGGGTTCGAACCGGGCGTGGAGTTTCGGTGGGCCCATCCGGAACCGGACAGTACCGGGGTAGAAACAACTGCAGGGACGGCGCCACGGCGCGCCTGGAGTTTCTGGCAGCAGTCAGGCGAACGAGAAGCCGTGGGCGGTCTTGGACTCGACAGCGAGGTTCCCTGGGCGCTTTCGGAATTGACCGTGAGTGACTTCGAAGCGACAGCCCAGACGGAGACGGTGCTTACGGTCGAACGTGATCGTGTCGTTGCCATGGCGCCTCGAACACGAGTCTCTGATCGCGGTCCGGGCGAGGAGACGACCTGGGCGGAGTACGGCGTGGCTGCTTGGGCCGATTTGGCCGCTGCTGGAGACTTGATGGCCGCTATCGCCGCTGACGCGGCGAGCGTGGGTGCCGACAAAACGAGGGTGCTCGTTCCGGAGACCGCACGAGCCGTGACCGACGTCGCTGCGCATCGAGTCGAACTTGCCGAAGAACCGGACTTCGTGGTGCGGGTGGATCTGACCCGATCCAACTGGGACGCTGCAGACTGAGAACTTGCTTATCCGCCGCTTACAGGCGGGAACAGAGCTAACTCGTCCCCGGCTTCAACGCTCGTATCGAGACCGTCACTGGTCGCTATGTCGTCTCCATTGACGAGTAGGTTGACGTGCTCGACCACATCGCCGTGCTCTAGTACTCGGTCGCGGAGTTCGGGATGGGTCTCGAACAGCGCCTCAAGTGCCTCATCGACGGTCGTGGTCATGGCTGGGTCCACCGAGACCCGCTTCTCGCCGGCCGTTTCGGCGAGGTCCGCGAAGAGCTTCCACTCCATATCAGCCGTTTGGCGTCACGCGCAAAGAGGCTTTCAGTCCGCTACCCGGTCAGTCCGCGAGCGTCACGACGGCGTCGAGCGCAAGCCCAATGGCTCGCTCGACGTTGTTTTTCGCTTTCGGCGGGAGTTCCCCTTCGCCTTCGCCTTTTTGCGTCCCGGCGACGAGGTTCCCGTCGACGGTACAGATGGCGCCTGCAGACAGACCGTTTCGGCGGGCGAGCGTGAAAATCGCGGCCGCCTCCATTTCCACGGCCAGGAGGCCGCCAGCTTCCCAGCTCTCGACGAACGCGTCGGTTTCGGAGTAGAAGGCGTCGTCCGTGGCGATCGGGCCGACGTGGACGGCTTCGTCGTTTTGCTCGGCGGCGTCGACGAGCGCCGAGAGCACGTCGTAATCCGGGACAGCGGGGTATTCGACGTTCTCGTACCGTTTCGAGGTGCCTTCGTCCTTGGCTGCGCCGGTCGCCACGACCATGTCGCCGATCTCGATGTTCGTCTGAAGGGCGCCGGTCGTTCCGACCCGAATGACGGTTTCGACGCCCACCCGCTCCAGTTCTTCGACGGCGATGGCGGCAGATGGCGAGCCGATTCCGGTCGACGCGATGGTGAGGTCGACCCCCTCGTACGAGGCGTTGACGACCTTGTACTCGCGGTTTTGTGCGACCGTTGTTGTATCCGTACACTGCCCCGCGATCCGGTCGACCCGTCCCGGATCGCCGGGGAGCAACGCGATTTCGTTGATGTCACCGCCCTCGATCTGGAGGTGTGGCTGCTTGCCCATAGAGATGCCACTCTCGCCTACTCAAAAAGGCGACTGATGTCAGTCCACTCCCCGATTGGCGAGAAACGTTTTGAGTTCGCTGGTCCCTGGTGCTGTCCTGGCACCGGGCTGTCTGACGGTAAGGGCCCCACAGGCGTTTGCGATTGCTAGAACTCGTTCGAAGTCAGTGCTCGTCACCTCCGTCGTTTTGGCCCGGACTGTCTGGTCGCCAGGCGACAGGCCACCCACCGTCGCAGCCAGAAATCCGGCCGCAAAGGCGTCCCCTGCGCCGGTCGTGTCGACGGTTTCGACGGAAAACCCTGGGTGGTGGACGGCCGCCGAATCAGTATAGACTGACGCCCCGTCGCCCCCTCGCTTGACCACGATAACGCGATCTGGGCCGGCAGCCTGTTCGAGTGGCGTCCCCCGAGCCGCCGGAAACACAGCCTTCGCCTCCAATTCGTTCAAGAGAAGGACATCGACCTGGTCGAGTAGCGGCTCGAAGGCCCGCTCTTCGATTCGTCGACCTGGATCGAAGCTCACGGTCCGGGTTGTTGCCTGGGCGAGTTCGATCAGTTTTGCAGCCGTCTCCGGCTTCTGTCCCGTAAGGTGCACGTGATCGGACCCGTCGAGCATTGATTCCTCGAGGTCCGGCGGCCCGATGGCCTCGTTCACGCCATCGTTTGCCAGGACCATGACCTCACCATCCGCGTCCACGATGAGGAATTTGACTGTCGTCTCGCCGTTTTCGACGGTGAGCACTCCTGATACGTCCACACCCTGGGCTGCAAGCTCCTGGGTCGCCATCCGTCCCTGTTCGTCGTCCCCGACGCTCCCGACCAAACCGGATTCGAGGTCGAGTCCAGCGAGGGCGCTGGCGACGTTCGCCGCGCTCCCACCGCCGGCCCGGTGTTGACCGGTGATCTGGGCCTCACCGTCTGGGGCTGGCAACGATTTGACTCGAAGGGTGACGTCCCAGTTGAGATGTCCGGCGGCGATAATCCGACCCATAGCTGTTCCTTTGCCCGCGGGGAGTTAAAGCCCGGCGGGCCCCGCCACGGTGAAGAGCAGGAGATTGTGCGTTGCCGGACCGAGCCCAACTGCCGTGATCATGAGCAGCAAGCCGTTTCCAACCGGTGGGTCGTCCTGGACCAGGTCGGCGAGCATCCACACCACTCCCAGAGCGAGTGCCGCCTTGACGACCAGGAAGACCCAGCCGCTACCCAGAACCGGCTCGGTCGGGAGCGCGGCACCAACATCGAGGAGGAGTGCCGATAGTGGGGTTTGTTCGCCGAACTGAAGCACGTCGACGCCGATGGCCGTGGAGACCCCATCGAGCACGTGACCAAATACGGCGAGCCAACCTGCTGCACCCACCGCTGCTGTCGGTTCTGGCTGATACCGGGCGAACCCGAACCAGAGTAACAGACTGATCGCGACCGCAATGACCGCACCCAATAGGGGCCACCCAGCAGAAAGTGACCCCGCTTCGTGGGCCAGCGTCACCGCAACGCCGATCGGAACGAGCGCTCCAATGACTCCGATGGCGGCCAACCACTGGTCGGTGGCCTGAAACCGACTCGCGACCAGCCAGGTCGCGCCTCCGAGGACGGCTGTCGTCAGATACACCGTCGGGGAACTGAAGAGGGGTGCGAGCGGTTCGGGCGCGGCACCGATCTGGTACAGGACGTAGAGACCGGACCCGGTTACCATCCACGGTGCAAATGCGAGGACTGTCCGGGTCCTGAGCGCCACTCGCCGACGGTAGAGCGCAATCAGCACCGCCAGAGCGCCGCCGAGGACCCCGAACAGATATGACAGCGGTGGTAGTGTGGAACCGGCCGGCAATACCATACCTCACCTCCCCAGGCCGGGGCCGAAAACGTTGCCCTTCGGTCCGGTCACTCTGGGTCGGTCCAGGGCTCCTCGTCCATGTCGCCGTAGAGTTCCCGCATGAGCGAGACGATGCTTTCGGGTGGGAACTGGCCTCGTTCCGTGATGATCGCGTCAATGTGCCGGGGTGGCGTCACGTCGAAGGCCGGGTTTTCGACGGTGATCTCGCCGATGTCAGCCCGATCGTCCGCTGAGATGACTTCAGTCTCCGCCCGCATCTCGATTTCGACGGTGTGGCCGGTTAGGGTCCCTGGGTGGAGTTTGAGCGTCTGGGCGGCGACCACGATCGGTGTGCCCCGGTCCCGAGCGTTCACCGCCAGCCCACTGGTCCCGATCTTGTTGATCACTGAGCCGTCCGCGGCGATGCTGTCAGCTCCGACCAGCACGTGATCGACGTCGTTGAGGTAGCGGTGGGCGGCGCTGTCCACGATCATCGTCACCG
Source organism: Halodesulfurarchaeum sp. (assembly GCF_036626455.1). NCBI lineage: Archaea > Methanobacteriati > Methanobacteriota > Halobacteria > Halobacteriales > Halobacteriaceae > Halodesulfurarchaeum > Halodesulfurarchaeum sp. The sequence goes on from NZ_JAZKRK010000004.1 coordinate 88,962, forward strand.
GAACGCCCATGTCGCGAAGTTGGCTTGCGGTGATCTGGCCCTGGTTCCGCGGTCGGGTCTCTTTCACGAAGGCTTCGATGTGTTTGCCGTCCGAAACTGCGTGTTCGACCGTCGCCAGGGCATCGGTCGAGTGACAATGGGTCATGATCACGTCCCCGTCCCGGAGGCGGTTGGCTCCGATCCGGCCCAGGCGCTCCTGGGCGGTCTCGAGGTCGTTTCGGAACCGCCGGCCTGCCGACCGAATCGATTCCCGTTTCGCCTCGACCGTCTTGCCCTCCATCCCTTGGAGCACGAACCGGAGCGCGTTCGGGAGACTCACTGCCGTCGGTCGGGTTTCATAGAGTTCGGTGGCCGCTCGCCGCATTTCGGCCTCGAAAGCGTCCGGGTCGGGTGCATCGCTGGCCGCGGCCTGGGCGCCTAAGGCTTCCGCGGCCGCGGCGGCGATAGTGGCCGCGCCCCTGATCTCCATCTCCTCGATGTCTTCGGCGGTGGACTCGACCTCCTCAATGGGCATACCACCCCCATTGGGCCTCCGGGGCAAAAAGCCGTGTCACGATATCGAGCACGGTTACTTTTCCCCCTTCCACCCGTTCGGGGAGGCATGAAGCAGGACGAACTCGCCCCGATGATCGACCACACCGTGCTCGGTCCGGAAACCACGCCCGCGGACGTCCGAACGGTCATCGACGACGCCGAATCCTGGGGGATGAACGTCTGTGTCCCCCCGTGTTACGTCCCGGCGGCTCGGGAGTACGCCCATTCGGATACCACCATCGCGACCGTCATCGGATTTCCCCACGGCCAGAACGCCCCCGCGGCGAAACAAGCGGCCGCCGTGCAGGCCTGGGAGGACGGCGCTGACGAACTGGACGTGGTCATCAATGTCGGCCGGCTGAAAGCCGGCGAAACCGAGTCCGTGACGGCTGAACTCGTTGATATCGTCGAAGCGGTTTCGATCCCAGTCAAGGTCATCGTGGAGACGGCCCTCTTGAGCGAGCCTGAGACACACGTCGCCAGCGAAGCCGCAAAGGCGGCCGGGTCGGATTACTTGAAGACTTCGACTGGCTTTGCTGCGGGTGGCGCTACTGTCGAAGATGTCGAACTCCTCGCTGAGTATCTTCCGGTCAAGGCGAGTGGTGGGGTCGGAACCTACCAGGAGGCGATGACTATGATCGAAGCGGGCGCAGATCGTATCGGCGCCAGTTCCGGTGTCGCGATTCTCGAGGGCGCGCCCGATTAGTCGCTGCGAAGTCTGCCGATCGCCGTCCGAAGCCCGCCTTCGATCGTCGGACACGCGCCGCAGTCAGCACAACTAAGCCCCGAGCAGTTGGGACTCGATCCGCAGCGCGGGCACTCGAGCTGGTCGGTCGGATCGTAGTCGTAGTTGCAGGTCGCACAGTTCATAGGCCGAACACCACCGCGAGGACGCCGCCAACGGCAAAGGCGACGATCCAGGAACCGACCCAGGTTGCCAGTCCCGATTTGAGGTCCCGCTCCTTCCCGATCATCACCATCGCAAGGATGCAGGGGACGAAGAAGGTGATAACGACCAGGCCGACGAAGACCTGGGGTGCCGACAGGGCCATGTCGGTCATGCCGGCCGCAGCGAAGTCACGGCGGATGAGACCCAGAACGAGCACCTGCGCGAAATCGGCTGGCATGCCGACGAAACTTGTCACCGGCACGAGGAGCTGTTTGAAACTCTCTAACAGTCCGGTGTAATCGGCGAGTGAGACGACGATTGCCGTCGCCCCGAAGAGTGGCCCCGCCTCGCGGAAGAACATTTTCGTCCGATTGAACGTCTTCCGGGCGATGTTCTTCGGTCGGGGCACCCGCATCCGGGGGAGTTCCGTCACGAGACCCTCGCTCTCGCCCGGGAGGACGCGGTCGAGGACAACCCCGACGACCCCCAGGACGACCAGCAGAACGGCCAGATAGCCGAACCACCACGCGAGGCCCAACCCGGCGAGCAGCCCCAGGATGACCCCTAGTTGGGCCGAACAGGGAATTGCGAGGCCGAGCAGACCGGTGGCGATCAGACGCTCGCGCCGCGAGCCGACCATCCGGGTGGTGATAACCGCCATCGTCACGCAACCGACCCCGACGATCATCGGTACGATGGCCCGGCCGTTGAGGCCCATTCGTGAGAGGCCACGATCCGTGAGGACCGCCAACCGAGGGAGCACCCCCGAATCCTCCAGCGCGCCGATGACGATGTAGAACGCGACGATAAGGGGCAGCAGTACCCCGACCAAATACTGGAGTGTAATCGTCAGCAAGCCCAGGTTGCCATTGATCAGCAGGAACTCGATCGGCTCGGCCCACCCGGCGGCGGGCATGAGCCCCGCGACCAGTTCGCTGATGAACGGGTTGTAATACTCGCCGAAGAGCACCCCCTCGGTGAAGTCGACGAAGGTCTGGGCGACGAAGACGCCGATGACGTAGAAGATCACCCCCAGCAGCCCCAGTGCGATCGGGGTCCCGGTGAGCGGGTTCAATAGGAGGTCGCTCGCGCGATCGGCCCAGGTCCGCCCGCGCTCGATTTCCGAGAGGGCCTGGTCCACGATCTCACCGACGCGATCGCGGCGATCGCTGTAAATGGCATCTCGCATATCGGGATCGATGTACGAGGGCGTCCCGCCGTCGGCCATCGAGGGCGCCCGCTCGGCGACTTCGCGTGCGGTGGTCTCGTCGGCCTCTGCGAGAAGGGTCCGTTCGCGCCTGTCGACTTCGAGGTCCTCGGGGATCTCGTCGAAGTAATCCGCGATCGCCGGTTCAGCCGGCGCATCGGCCTCGGACAGTCGCTCGGGGATCTCGTCGAGCCCCTCCTCTGAGACGGCTACCGTCGGCACCACTGGCACCCCGAGCGCGGCTTCGAGGGCGTCCGGATCGATGTCGATATCCGCGGACGCCGCTTCGTCCATCATGTTGAGACAGACGACCGTCGGGATACCCATGTCCAACAGCTGGAGGGTGAGGAACAGGTCCCGGTCGAGGTGGGTCGCGTCGACGACGTTGATTACCCGGTTGGCCTCGAGAACGATCTCGCGGGTGATCCGCTCCTCCTCGTCGAACGAGGCGATCCCGTAGGCCCCGGGGGTATCGGTAATCGCGTAGTCGCCCATGCGGGCGAGTGTGGTCTCGACGGTCGTCCCGGGGTAATTCGAGACGTCGACGTATTCATCGGCGAGGTAGTTGAACACCACGCTCTTGCCCACGTTCGGGGCGCCTACGAGCGCGACTGTCTCGGTCCCCTCCCCTGGGTCCTCGGCTCCGCTCACAACTCCTCGACCTCCGTTATTGTGATCGTTTTGGCGACGCCAGCCCCGAGGGCTAAGTCCGTTCCGCGGCGAGAGACCACGACCGGCCCCTTCGAGAGCCGTCGTTGACAGTTGACGCGGCCGTCCAGAAATCCAAGTCGGCGGAGTTTCGCCCGGAGTTCATTGTCCTTGACGACCTCGATCTCGAAGGCCGTGTCGGCCGAAACGTCCGCAAGTGTTCTGTCCATTTTTTGGGCCACCTAATTTAGTCCTGGCTAAAGGTTGAACAACGGGGGGCAAAAAGCGGGCGGCCATTATCTGCGTCTGAGAAAGTGCGCCAGAAAATGACATTCGAGGGAGTTTCCGCCCACGACGGCCTGCTGAGTCAACCGGGCCCCTTTTCTCCACGAGGCCGCTATCCCCGTCGTCCGAATGGCCCGGTATTACATCGAGACCTACGGGTGCACGGCGAATCGGGGTGAGAGCCGCGCCATCGAGCGCCGCCTTCGCAATGGGGGTCACCGTCCCGTGGAGTCCCCTGGGGCCGCGGATGCGGTCGTCCTCAACACGTGCACCGTCATCGAGACGACGGAGAACAATATGCTTCGCCGGGCCAGAGAGCTGGAAGACGAAGCCGAGTTGATCGTTACCGGTTGTATGGCACTTGCCCAGGGAACGGCGTTTGCCGAGGCCAACGTGGACGCCACTGTCGTCGGCTGGGACGAGGTGCCGGATGCCGTGAGCAACGGCGAGTGTCCGACAGTGACACCGGACATCGACCCGGTTTTGGAGGGTGTCGTCGGAATTTTACCGATCGCTCGGGGCTGTATGAGCGACTGCTCGTACTGCATTACGAAGGCCGCGACCGGTCGTATCGACTCGCCGCCAGTCGAAACGAACATTGAGCGGGCCCGCGAGTTGGTCGATGCTGGGGCGCGGGAGATCCGGATCACTGGTCAGGACACCGGCGTATACGGGCTCGACGAGGGTGAGCACTGGCTCCCCGAACTGCTCCGAGGAATTTGTGCCATCGACGGCGACTTTCGGGTCCGACTCGGGATGGCCAATCCCTGGGGTGTGTACCCGATTCGCGAGGAACTTGCCGAGCTCATGGCTGATTGCCAGGAACTGTACAATTTCATCCACCTGCCGGTCCAGTCAGGATCCGACGACGTGCTCGCGGACATGCGACGCCAGCACTCAGTCAGCGAGTTCCACGACATCGTCGACACCTTTGATCGACGGCTTTCGGAGTGGACACTGGCCACTGACTTCGTCGTTGGCTTCCCCACCGAAAGCGAGGCCGACTACCAGCAGAGTGTCGACCTGCTCGAGACTGTGGCGCCCGAGACGATCAACGTCACGCGCTTTTCCAAGCGGCCAGGCACCGACGCCGCCGAACTGAAGGGATTGGGAGGCACCATGAAGAAGAAACGTTCGCGAGACCTCTCGGAACGCAAGGAGCGGATCGTCGGCGCAGTCCACGAGGACCTGCTTGGGACCCGACGGGAGGTCATGGCGGTCGAACCGGGAACCGGCACGTCGCTCCAGGCATACGACGATGCCTATCACCGGATCGTAATTCCTGACGAGGCGGTCGGGGACGTCGAACTGGGGGATCGCGTCGAGGTGGAGATCACGGACCACAACACCTTCTACGCGTTTGGCGAACCAGTGTAGAGCATGAGCGAACAGGCGACGTGACAGACAGCTCTCACCACGCGACACGTCGCACACCTGCGAGCGCGTGGTGGCTGGATTTCAGGCCATCACCAGGGCCTGCTTCGGTAATCGATTATAAACCTTGGCGCCGGCATCGATTTAGCGGGTCACTCCCGAACACGACCTGTTAAACCGCCTTGAACCCTACGCAGGGTATGCGCGAGCTCGTCTTCGCAATCGACTACGAGGACGGCTGCAACGCGGTCGCCGAGACGCTCGCGGCCCATCCCGAAGCGCGGATTCGCTCGCTCTCTCTCCATGCGACTGCGGAGAGTCTCTGGCGGGTCGACCACGCGACGGGCTCTCCAGAGGCGCTGGCGGCGATCGAAGAGACCGTTCGCATGGCCGATTATTACGCCGATTGCCTGGCAACCGATGAGTGTGGAGCCACCCAGACGACCGAGGTGCTCGAACACACGGAGGAGGCCCTCGTCCTCTATTCGTACTGGGAGCGGACCCCGACCTGTATTTCGGTCCCCCATATTGCTCGGGACACACTCGGTGATGGGCTCCTGTTTGAAACGAAACACCGCGGCCGGGAGTACACCTGGCGCATCATCCATTCGGAGGACGGCGACGTCAGGACCTTCATGGAGAGATTGGAAGCGACCCTCGGGGACTGTGCCACACTCGAGATGCATCGCATGACCGCAGCCAGTGAGACTCCCTCGGAGGCGCCGTCGTTGATCGATGGGCTCCCGGCCAAACAACGGGAAGCGCTGCGGGCCGCTGTGAATCAGGGCTACTACGAGACACCTCGCGGGATCGACGTGGCTGGACTGGCCGAACAGTTGGACGTTCCGCGATCGACCTTGACCTACAGGCTGCGCCGGGCCGAGGCCTATGTGATGGGCCAACACGTCGACGAACGAGGCGTGGACGAACCATCCTCAGCGCTCTAAGAACACTTGGAATATTCCAACCAACGGCCTATTTTTGTTCCGTCCCTCGTAGACGGTAGTGACAGAAACGGACGAAGACGCCGGCCCGCCGGACCCCGATATGCGTGAGCAGGCCGCCAGTTTCGCCGTCCCCGAGATGGACTGCCCGACCTGTGCGAGCAAAGTCGAGACCAGTTTGGACCGGATCGAGGGCATTACCGAGCGGTCGCTGAACCCGACGACCGGCACGGCCACGGTTCGTTTCGACCCCGAACAGACGACGGAGTCAGCGGTCAGTACAGCAATCGAGAACGCTGGGTACGCAGTCGAGGAGGTCGCATCTGAAACAACCGATTCAGAGCGTGGCGTCGATGTCGCGCCGCCGAGCGAGGTCTGGACCAGTTCTCGAGCCACGAAAACCTGGATCGGCGCGGTGTTCCTCGTCGTGGGGTTACTGTTCGAATTCGTCGTAACCGGCTGGAACACTCCCGTAGGCCAGTTCTTTGGGGCTCGGATCTCTCTTGGGGCCGTCTCGTTTTTCCTGGCGATCGCAATCAGTGGCAGTCCTGTGGTCCGAAGCGGGTACTACTCGGCCCGAAACCACAGCCTGGACATCGACCTGCTGATGGGCACGGCGATCATCGCTGCAACAGCGATCGGGTTTTTCGTCGAAGCTGCGACGCTGGCGGTTCTATACAGCGTCGCGGAACTCCTCGAGGACTACGCGATGGACCGGGCCCGAGACTCACTCCGGGAGTTGCTCGCGTTATCACCTGACGAGGCGACGGTCATTCGGGACGGAACCGAGACAACAGTCCCGGCTGATGCAGTCGAGGTGGGCCAAACGGTGGCCGTTCGCCCAGGTGAGAAGATCCCGTTGGATGGGACCGTCATTGACGGCGAGAGCGCGGTCAACGAATCTCCTATCACAGGCGAGAGCGTCCCAATCGACAAATCCGAGGGCGAGGAGGTGTACGCGGGCTCGATCAACGAAGCGGGCTATCTCGAGATCCAGATCACCTCGGTGGCTGCGGATTCAACACTTGCCCGCATTATCGACATGGTCCAGGGCGCCCAGGCAAAACAGACTGAGACCGAACAGTTCGTCGACCGGTTCGCGGGCTATTACACCCCGATAGTGGTCGTGTTGGCGATTGTGACGGCGACGCTCCCACCGCTTTTGATCGCCAATCCGATTCCAGTCGACATTGCCGGGGTCACGATCATGTTCGTCGGCGGCTGGCAAACCTGGTTCATTCGGGGGCTCACGCTGCTGGTAATCGCCTGTCCCTGTGCATTCGTCATCTCGACGCCCGTTTCCGTCGTTTCGGGGATCACGAGTGCGGCCAAAAACGGTGTCCTCGTCAAAGGAGGCCAGCACCTCGAAGCGATGGGCGCGGTCGACACGATTGCCTTCGACAAGACCGGGACCCTGACAAAAGGCGACCTCAGCGTGACGGACGTACTGACGGTCGGTATGACCGAGAATACGAGCGTTCTACAGATGGCGGGAGCCCTCGAACAGCGAAGTACCCACCCGATCGGAGCGGCCATCCTCGAACATGCGGAGTCATCCGGAATCGACCTCCCGACTCCCGAGTCCTTCGAAAACCTCTCGGGCCGTGGTATTCGGGGCGAAATCGACGGTGAGTCGGTCACCGTCGGAAAACCAGCACTCTTCGCGGATCGGGAGGTTGGGTTGTCCCGGGACGCGAAGACTGACGGCGGCTCGCTGCAGGAACCCCTCGCGAATTCGCATGGTCCAAGCGGGACCTTTGAGGACGACCTCGCTGCCCTGGAACAGGCGGGCAAAACGGTTGTCGTGGTGGCTCGGGGAGACACCATTTTTGGAGCTATTGCTGTGGCCGACGAGGTCAGACCGAATGCATCAGGGGCTCTCAAGCGCCTTCACGAACTCGGCATTGACAATGTCGTGATGCTGACCGGCGATAACGAGAACACGGCCCGGACCATCGCGGAGCAGGTCGGCGTGGATGAATATCGGGCCTCCTTGCTCCCCGAGGAGAAGGTGGGCGTCGTGGAATCACTTCAGGCCTCAGGCGGGGAGGTGGCGATGGTCGGAGATGGGATCAACGATGCCCCTGCGCTTGCCACCGCCACCGTCGGGATCGCCATGGGCGCTGCCGGGACCGACACGGCCCTCGAAACGGCGGACATTGCGCTAATGGGCGACGATATCGGCCGGATCCCCTACCTCTCTGCGCTCTCGAAGTCGGCAAACGGCGTCATCCGACAGAACATCTGGTCGAGTCTGGGTGTGAAAGCGTTGCTCGCACTGGGTGTTCCCTTGGGATTTGTGACCGTGGCCATGGCGGTCGTCGTCGGCGACATGGGCATGAGCCTGGGCGTCACGGGAAACGCGATGCGATTGGCGCGGCTCACCCCAGAACGATATCAGTAGCCACTTGAGAGACCCTTCTCAGTCCGAGTTTCTCCGTGAGAAAAGCCGCTGGACCGGGTGTCGGTACTCGGGAGCTTACCGACCGCCACCCATGCCGTGGCCGCTCATTCCGTGTCCGCCACCGTGGCCGCCAGCTCCGGAGCCGCCTGGGCCGACTCCGATACCGAAGCCGCCGAAGAAGCCCTGACCCTGACCGCCGAACATTCCTGGGCCATAGCTGCCGCCAAACATGCCTGGGCCGTATCCACCGCCGAACATCCCGGGACCGTACCCACTACCGGGGGCCATATGCGGTCCATGGGGCATCTGCGGGCCGTAATTGCTGCCGGGGGCCTGATACCCGTAGCCACTGTGAGCCTGGGACTCGTTGTTCCAGTCGTGACTGTCCGGTGTCTGCTGGACCGAACCGTTCCAGGCGCCTGTTTGTGGCCCCATTTGTTCGGCCATCGCGTAGGCAACCGTCTTGATGGACGTGCCAGTCTCCTCCTCGAAGGCCTCGACGCCCTCGGGACCCATTCGGGTCTGCATCCATTGGGTCATTGCCTCCGCATAGGCCGCAGTCTGGTTGTCAGCGTTGGTTGGCTCCGCGTCCGGTGTCTGCTCCGTGTCGGTGTCACCGTGAGCGCTTACGCCCGGTGCGATTCCGCCGATAGCGAGAACCGCGACCAGCAGGCCCACGACCAGGATTGTTAGTGTGCGTTTCATCACATCTCTTTCTATGGGGGACCCCTACTTCCCCCCAAGGGTCGAAACCGAACGATTAGAACGTTTTTAAACGCCTCTAAACGCTTTTAATCGTTCTTCGTCCGCCTCACCGTTCATGTGGCGAAAATTCGAGGGGGTGCCCTGTTTCCCGGTAGTATCGACGAATGAGTGTCGTGACCTGGTGAACTGTTGGGACCCCCGCGACAGTATCCCTGCTTTGCAACGGGGAGTTCTAGTACCATGGTCGTCGTATTCTTGAGTGGTGGAGTCGTGTGACAGGTGCCACTCAGGACCAATTGAGGCGGCGATTACAGCGCGGTCACCAGGACCGGCCGCTGCGATATACCGGGCTCCTGCTCGTAGGGCTCGCGGCTGCGTTTCTGCCCAGCATTGCTCTGGGCCCTGGTATTCGGGGGGGGCGTACTTATTTGGACAGGCGACACAGCGGGATCGGCAATCCTAATTCGAAGAAGGAGGTGGGTTCCTCGTAAATCAGGGACCGGGGCTTAGTCCCCGGCTGGCTGTGATGCCGATCTGTCTCTGGGGTCGCCTCGCTCCGAGCCCGGCTTGTAGAACATCTTCCAGCCGGTCGCACCCATGAAGATCAACACCAGCGGGGAGATGAAGCCGAAGAAGTAGTACGGGGCGTATTGGATCACCGGGACACCGAGGACTGAGGCCATGTAGACCCCACCGGAACTCCATGGGACGAAGGCCGAGGTCGTCGTCCCGGAGGCTTCGACGGCGCGAGAGAGGTTCCGACTCTCCAGTCCGTACTCCTCATAGAGGTTGCCGAGGGTCATTCCGGGCACCACGATGGCCATGTACTGTTCGGCCGCGAGGACGTTCATCGAGAAGGTGCCGACTGCGGTCCCGGCCGTGAGGCCTGCGACGCTGGTAACGGCTTCACCGATGTAGTAGGCGATCGCGGCGAGCACACCGGTCTCTTGGAGGATACCTCCGAGCGAGAGTGCCGCCACGACTATCGTGATGACCCAGACGGAGCCGTCGAGTCCGCCACTGGCCAGCAGGTCGTTCGTCAACGCAACGCCCGTTTCGGGGCTGGTTCCGTACTGGACAGTCGACCAGGCGTCGGCGAAGGCGGTCCCTTGAAAGCTCATACTGACTCCCACACCGGCGAAAATCCCGGCCCCAAGCGAGGGGAGCGCCGGGAAGCCGTAGAGGGCCAGTGCGAACGTAATGATGATGGGCAGGAAAACGAGGGGCGAGATGACGTAACTTCCCGCGATGGCGCCCTGGATTTCGGCCACCCGATCGACCGGAATCGACCCGCTCGCGTTCAATCCAAGGACGACGAACAAGACAAAGGAGATGGCAAACGCGATCATCGTGCCCGGGCGCATCGCCCGGATGTGGTCCATCAGTTCGGTGTTTGTCACTGCGGCGGCGAGGTTGGTCGTGTCCGACAGCGGCGAGTTCTTATCACCCGTATACGCACCGGAGAGGACCGCACCGGCAGTCATCGGTGCCGGCACACCGAGCCCGGAGCCGATGCCGATCATGGCGACCCCGAGTGTCCCGGCAGTCGTCCATGAGGACCCGATCGCGAAGGACACCACTGCCGCCAGCACGAGGGTAAAGGGAAGGAACACCTGCGGCGAGAGGAACTCCAGGCCGTAATACATGATCGCTGGGATCGTTCCCGCGTCGATCCAGGAGGCGATGACCATGTATATGACGAAGAGAATGAGGATCGCCTGCAACCCCATCAGGATACTCCGACCGACCCCATCAAGGAGTTCCGCCCATGTGTATGAGAAGTAATAGCGGCCCAGCAGCCCCGCAAAGACGATCCCCCACAGGAGCGGAATCTGGGGGTCGAGCTCCAGGTAAATCATTCCCACGGCGAGGAACAGGATCATTCCCATGACGGGAATGAGCGCCTCGACGAGGTTGAGTTGCTTCTCCTCGGGCATCTCGGCATACGTCTTCGGCGTAAACTCCACTGGCATCTGAACGATTGCGACATACAGACTCCCCTAAATAGGGTTTAAGAAATCGATCCGTATTGGTGGGTGATAACAATCGAGAGGATCGGCTATGTCCCTGCTGCTCCCACCGCCGGAGTGGGGAATCGGAGCTGGATTTCGGTTCCGATTCCGGTTTCATTTGCCGCCGGATCGGTTCGGGATCTGGAATACCCGGGCCGTTGTCTGTCACGGCCACC
>NZ_JAZKRK010000005.1:0-96056 GCF_036626455.1 Halodesulfurarchaeum sp.
GCAGGCCTGGGGAGTGGTACAACGTCGGCGATCGAAACGCTGTCACGCTGGATCGCATGGTGGAACTGGGTGCGAAGGCGCTGGACACAACCGTCGAAATCGTGCATGCGAGTGACCGCGAACTTTCAATCGCTGATCTCGAATCGACGGCATTTCCCCTGTATCGTTCGTATCCCCATCTCCTCTCGACGGCCAAACTTGCCAACCTGGGATGGGATTCGACGCCAATCCGGACGGCAATGGAACGGACTGTCGAGGACCACCTCGCGAGCGAACGCGACGGCACGGACAATGGGCCGACCCGGGAGATGGAAACCCGCGTGCTCAACGTGCTGGAGACGGTATGATCGGCCAGTGGCATGCCTGGCCCGTGGAACCACCGCTAATTGGGACAGATGGGTATAACCGAAGTTAATTACACGCTCTGTAAGCATGTTGTGGGCCGCCGGAATAGTGAGGTAATTGTATCACGCCCCCGATATTGATTCCAGGGAGTGATTTAGAATGGCAACCGACGAAACGGTGACAGTTGGTTTGGGGGCGTGGAAACCGCCGGAGTTGTACGACGATCCCGAACTTGAACGGAGCGGGCACAAACAGCCAGCGGAGATTGAGGGCCCGGTAGCCTCGATAGACAAATACCAATTCGAGGATGAGGCCCAGGTGTTTACGTTACGGGGTGAGGCATATGCCGATGACATTTCGGTCCTGCAGATGTACCGGGGGAAGGTTCTCACGCTTCGGCACGAGAACCATTCGGGGAAGGTGTACATCGAAGCGGTGCGAGCGACCTCGACGGACCAGTGGGACGAAATCACGGAGTTCCGAATGCAAGACGACCTGATGCAGGATGTCACCGAGGAGAAGCAGGTGTACACCTACAGCGTCGATCTCATCCAGGTCGAAGCGATAAATGCGGATTCATCGGCTTAAACGGATTTCTCGGTTCCCGACTGCTAACCGGAGGGGCTGTTCACGATTAATGAGCCAGAGACGACCGTGTTGGGCTCGTAATTGCGAGCTGTTTTCCGCTGAGGAAATGCCTGTCCGAACTACCAGTCTCGGTCCCTGGGGGTGAACCTACGGTACTAAATGGTTCGGTCGACATGAGGCGGTATGTTCGAAAAATCGACCTGGATTCGGCTCCCTCGGAACGTGGTCGTCGGCCACGAGGTCCTGGCGGAGGCCGGACCCGTCCTTCGGGAGACCCACCTTCGGGGTCGACCGTTGGTCGTCACCAGCCCCACACCGAAACAGGAGGCCGGAGACGAACTCGTCGAGCGACTGACTGCGGCGGGATTCGATCCCGAGACCGTCATCGTCGAAGAAGCAACCTTCGGTGCCGTCGAAGGAGTACTGGCGCGGGCCGCCGAAATCGAACCGGGCTTTCTCGTCGGAATCGGGGGCGGCAAACCCATCGATATCGCGAAGATGGCCGCGGACGAACTTGACGTTGGTTTCGTATCTGTTCCGACTGCTGCCAGTCACGACGGCATCGTGAGTGGCCGCGGGTCGGTGCCCGAAGGAGATACCCGCCATAGTGTCGCTGCGGCCCCGCCAATTGCCGTCATCGCCGATACCGAGATCATCGCCGAGGCACCCTGGGAATTGCTCACCGCCGGGTGTGCAGACATCATCAGCAACTATACCGCGGTCAAGGATTGGAAACTCGCGAACCGACTCAAGAACGTCGAGTACTCCGAATACGCGGGGGCACTTTCCCAGATGACCGCTGAAATGCTTCGGGATAACGCCGCCTCGATAAAACGAGGCCTCGAGGAGTCCGCCTGGATCGTGGTCAAAGCGCTCGTTTCCTCCGGCGTCGCGATGAGTATTGCTGGCTCGTCCCGGCCCGCAAGTGGCGCTGAGCATCTGTTCAGTCATCAACTCGACCGAATCGCCCCCGGGCGTGCGCTTCATGGTCACCAGGTCGGGGTTGGCTCGATTATGACCGAGTATCTGCACAGTGGCGCTGACGGCGAGTGGCGTGCTGTTCGAGACGCCCTGGCGAGTATCGAAGCTCCCACAACAGCAGCCGAACTCGGCCTCTCAACTGAGGAGGTCATCGAAGCACTCACAACGGCCCACAAGATCAGAGACCGGTATACGATTCTAGGAGATGGTATCGAGGAGGCCGCAGCGATTGAAGCGGCGACGCGAACTGGTGTCGTCTAATTTTTCGCCCAGCCTAAAAGCCTGCAGTTTCCGCCCGTTCTCAAAGGAGTTTATGAGGTCGGCCAGTTGGTTTAGCTACCGACCATGCGCGCAGAACCATACCAGCGCTGTCAGGCCTGTGGGCACTCGCTCGAACACCCAACTGTCTATCGGAATCATGCGTATTGTGCCCAGTGTGGTCCGAGTCTTGGCGGAACGAAAGTATAGGCCGGTCCCAATGACTGCCGGAGTGGATTGCGCTCCACGACAACGATTTTGACCGGTCCTGATCGGACTTGGTAACGGTTTTCCCCGCGCTATCTAAGACTAGTGGGGATGAATACACCGCGAATTGGACTTTCCTATGGTGATGTCTTGTTGGTGCCACACCGATCGCCTGTGGAGAGCCGAGCAGCGGTCGACCTTTCCACGCAATTGACACCGACGATCGAACTCGACGCACCCGTTTTGAGTGCCCCGATGGACACGGTAACGGAAGCCGAGACGGCGATCGAACTCTCCCGTCTTGGGGGGTTTGGCACAGTCCACCGCTTCCTTACAGTCGCGGAACAGGCTGCCGAAATCGAGGCTGTTACCGCTGTGGATGAGCGAGTTTGGGCCGCTATCGGCATCAGCGAAGATTATCTCGATCGGGCAGACCGAACGCTCGAAGCCGGGGCGACGGCGATCGTCGTCGACGTGGCACACGGACATCTCGAAAAAGCACTCGAGGCTGTCGAGGACTTGGCCACCGAATTCCCCAGTGTACCGCTGATTGCTGGCAACGTTGCAACCCCGCAGGCGGTCCGAGATCTCGCGGACGCGGGTGCTGACGGCGTGAAAGTCGGAATCGGTCCCGGGTCCCATTGCACGACGCGGGTCGTCGCCGGTGCCGGTGTTCCACAATTGACAGCTGTTTCGGACGCTGCTGAGGCGGCTGCGAACCTGGATATTTCGATCATCGCCGACGGTGGCATCCGTAATTCCGGTGACGCTGTCAAGGCTCTAATGGCTGGTGCGGATACGGTAATGATGGGCCGGTTTTTTGCGGGGACCGTGGAGTCCCCCAATGCAATCGTCGAACGGGACGCCGAAGAGGACAAGCGTTCACGTGGGATGGCGACGACGGCGGCCAGCAACGAACGGACTGACAAGGACGGGGCCGAACCGACAGCAGACGAGGGTGTTGAGGCCCTCACACCGCTTTCGGGGCCACTCGAATCGGTGACAACCGAGTTTCTTGCAGGAATCCGGTCCGGCCTGAGCTATGTTGGCGGTGAGTCGATTCCGGACGCCCGGGAAAGCCGAGTTCATTTGAATCTCCGCGAGTGCGAGACTTCGGGAAGTGCACATTTCGACCACGACTGGGAAACGACGTCCCTCGACTGAGTCGAAAACGGAATTGAAACCTTTTTGCAAACGGTCACCGTGGCCGGTAGTATGCGGGTGGCCTTTGTCGCGACGCGAACGATTCATCACGCCGAGAGCGAGACTGCGGCGCGACTGGACAGAATCGCCTCCGCAGTCGCCGACCGAGGCCACGAGGTGATTTGTTTCACCGCCAAATGGTGGCAGGGGGACTTTCAGGAGTTCGAACATGAGGGACTCATGTATCGAGGCATCGGAACCAGGTCGGAGGACGCGCTGACCACTCCGTTGCAGGTCGCCAACGCGATCCGCAAAACGGACCCGGACGTCGTCCACGCGGTTTGCCAGAACCCCCTCTGGACGAGTGGCGCCAAGTTGGGCGCGCTGCTCAGCGGTGCCGGATTCCTTGTCGATTGGTACGACCCGCATGATGCGACGGGGGTAGTCTCCGACTGGCTCCGGAACCGGGCCATCCAGGGGGCCGACGTGATTGTGACGCCTTCAGAGACCGTCGAAACGACCGTGAGGGAACGAGGGGTTGATGGCCGAACCGTTCGGGTAATTCCGACCGGCATTGATATCGAGCGGATAAAAGCGATATCGAAGGCCGAAAGCGCCGATATCGTCTATTCCCGACGGCTCGACGAGGGGGCGAACCTGGAAACGCTGCTCTTGGCCCTGGCGGAATTCCGGGAGTACGACTGGAATGCAACAATCATCGGTGATGGACCCAGACGGGCCGCCTACGAGCGCCAAGCGCGGGACCTTCGAATTGACGACAGTGTCGAGTTCGTCGGCGAATTGCCTGTCGAGGAGCGGATTGCCCGGTTCAAGCAGGCACACGTCTATGTGCACACGGCCGAATACACGCCGTTCGACCATGATCTGCTGCGAGCACTGGCAGCCGGCTGTGTCTCAATCGTCGAATATCACCAGAACTCGAGCGCACACGAATTGGTCGTCCATGAGGACCGCGGGTATACCGCGACGAGTCCCGAAGAACTCACCCGACGGCTTGCTGCCGCCGGAGAACTCGAGCACAAATCCTTTGACGAGTCGTTTACCGACTTTTCGGACGACGTGTTTCTCGAGGCGTATCTCGATCAATATCGAGCGATTCGGTCCTGACTCGAGTCAGTGAGCCGACTCGAATCCACGTTTGATTTGACTCTGTTGCTGCAGTGTGAACCCTTTTGGTGTCCCCGCTCCCCGTTTGAAACCAATGAGAGAGCTCTTTCTTTCGGCCGCCCGTGGTGAGGCGACAGCGCGGCCACCGGTCTGGCTGATGCGTCAGGCCGGTCGCTATCTGCCCGAGTACAGAGAGTTACGGGCCGACTATACGTTTCGGGAAGCCATTTCAACCCCCTCGATTGCTGAGGAAATCACCTTACAACCCTTCGAACGCTTTGCCCTCGATGCGGTCGTGATATATTCGGACATTCTCGTGGCCCTCGAACCGATGGGGATCGACTACCATCTGGAGTCTGGTGTTGGCCCCGTTATCGACACTCCGATCGAGGGTCCGGAAGCGGTTCCGCAGAGCCACGAACCAGTTGGGACAAGCTTGGGATACATCGGCGACCTGTTGGAGCGCGTGAGCGAACAGGTGGGGGACCAGGCCGCAACACTGGGCTTTGCAGGCGGGCCGTTTACCCTCGCGTCATATGCAGTCGCAGGGGAACCGTCGAAGAACCACGTTCCTATCAGGGGGTTCCGGGCCGAGCACCCTGACGCATTTGTCGAATTACTCGAGCGGTTCACCGATGTCGTC
Organism: Halodesulfurarchaeum sp.; assembly: GCF_036626455.1. NCBI lineage: Archaea > Methanobacteriati > Methanobacteriota > Halobacteria > Halobacteriales > Halobacteriaceae > Halodesulfurarchaeum > Halodesulfurarchaeum sp. The sequence goes on from NZ_JAZKRK010000005.1 coordinate 5,294, forward strand.
CTCGAGTTCCTCCAGTTCCAGGTCGAACATGGTGCGGACGCCGTACAATTGTTCGATACCTATGCAGGCTTGCTGGGGCCAGCGGACTATCGGGAGCATCTCCTCCCGCTGCATCAGCAGATCCTCTCGTCGGTTGACGTCCCGACTATCTTCTTCGTTCGCAATATGGGCGGCCGGCTTCCAACACTCGCGGAGAGTGGTGCAGACGTCGTCGGGTTGGACTGGACGGTCGACATGGCAGAGGCCCGGTCGGTCCTGGGGGATCAGCCGGTTCAGGGGAACCTCGATCCGACCGATCTCTTGGGCGATCCGGCCTTCGTCGAGCGCCGAACCCGAGAGGTGATCGAGGCTGCGGGGCCAGCGGGGCACATCTTGAATCTGGGACACGGTATCGACCGGCGCACACCGGTCGAATCAGTCGAAGCCTTTGTTGAGACCGCCCACTCCTTCGAGTGGTGATGGGGGACGGAACTCCGATCACTCCAGCGGTGCGTTGAGACAGAAGGTTCCCGGTTCGTCCCGACACTGACACGGTCGGAGTTGATGGTACCCTGGATCGAAGTCCGCGAGGAACGGCTCCAGGAGGTCCCCGATGACCGACCCCAGGCGGGGGTCACCGTGGGGAACGGGGACTCTGACGAAATCCAGGCCGAGATCCTGGGCTTCGGCTTTCAATTCGATATCGAGTTCGTGAAGCGTTTCTGACTGCTCGTGGAGGAAGCTCATCGGTTCGACAACCACCCGGTCAGCGTCCACGGATTCGAGTGCGGCTTCGATGTCGGGTTCTGTCCAGGGGATATCGCGGTTCGCGTGGTTCTGGAAGCCGAGCGTGTAGTCTTCCACCCCGAGGAGTGCCGCCATCGTCTCCGTGAACTCCTCGACGTACGTGTCATATCGGCTCCCTGCTTCGAGGTAGGAGACCGGGGTTCCATGGGCAGAAAAGAGTAGTTCCGTGTCTGGGGCCCGAAGGTCGATCTCTAGGCCATCGATGACGGATCTGATGTTCTCGAATCGCAGCCGCGTGTACGTTGGATGACGATGCCAGCCAGTGACCGCTCGCATTTCAACGTCCGAATTGTGCTCGGTCAGGGCCTCTTCGAAGTTGTTGACAGCGGCGATGTTCGTCGACGGGCCGGAGAGTGGATAGACCGGAACGACGATTACCCGGTCGAAAGGTTCCGCTGCCATCTCTGCAGCCACATCCTCGATGAGCGGTTCAGTGTATTGCATTGCCAGGGCGACTTCGACGTCGTAGCCCCGCGATGCAAGTTCTTCTTCGAGCATCGTGGCTTGGGCCGCCGCCTGTTCGTGAAGCGGTGAGCCACCGATCGTTTCGTACTCCTCGATGAGCCCGGCCGCCCGTCGGTTTGCGAGTTCGCTGGCCCGTTCTTTGGCGGCTGCCTCGCTGTCGAAGCGTTCGAGACTGGCATTGTCGAGGAAGATCCGTTCCAGGAAGGGAACCACGGCCTCACGGCTTGGTTCGGCCGGTTCGCCGAAGTTCAGCAACACGACGCCTACGTCCATGGCCATCACTTCGCAGAGGGCGTGGGTATACTTACTGGAACCGGGAATCCATGTTGGCCAGGGCTGTTGAGCTGTTCAGTCGTGCCGGAAGGCCCGAGTCCCCGTGAACACCATCGCGACATCGTGTTCGTCGGCCGCTTCGATCACGGCTTCGTCGTTTACCGAGCCGCCGGGTTGAATGACGGCGTCGACACCTGTTTCGGCCGCGAGTTCGACGCCATCGGGGAACGGGAAGAAGGCATCACTGGCCAGGACGCTCCCGGCGGCAGATTTGCCCGCCGCGTCTCGCTCGGCTTTCTTTGTTGCCAGGTCGACAGCGTCGACCCGGCTTGCCTGTCCCATTCCGATACCGACCGTTTCGGTTCCCTGGGCGAGAACAATGGCGTTCGATTTGACGTGTTTGGCCGTCTGCCAGGCGAATAGCAACGCTTCACGTTCGGACGCTGTTGGCTCACGATCGGTGACCGTTTCGAGGTCCGCTCGGTCCGGTGCCTGTTCGTCTCGGTCCTGGACGAGCCGTCCGCCAACGATCGGTTTCTCTACTCGCCCCAGCGATTCCTCAGTCATCGATCCCACGTCCAAGACGCGCAGGTCGGCTTTCGTTTCGAGAACCTCGAGGGCCTTTTCTGTGTAACCCGGCGCGATGACGGCCTCTTTGAACGAATCGATGATGTTCGTGGCTGTGGCTTCGTCACAGCACCGATTGAGGGCGACGATGCCGCCAAAGGCACTCTTCGCGTCGGTCGCGAGTGCGTGTTCGTAAGCCGTCGAAACGGAATCTGCGACGGCACAGCCTGCTGGGTTCGTATGTTTGATTACCGCGGCAGCGGGTTCGTCGAATTCGCGCACGAGGTTCAGCGCCGCGTCGGCGTCGTTGTAATTGTTGTACGAGAGCGCTTTGGCCCCGTCGTTCAGCTGCTCGGCGTCGACGACGTTCGCAACTTCACATGTCGAGTCACCGTACACAGCAGCGTCCTGGTGTGGGTTCTCGCCGTAGCGAAGGTCACGGACCCGGTCGGTCGAGGTGAGTCGTCTGTCGGGGAACGCGCCACTTTCCTCTTCAATCTCGATTCCATCGGCTGTTTGTGTCACCTGTCCCTCTAACACCATTTCGATGGCTCGGGGGTAGGCTTTGAATTCCCCCTCGTACAGCACTCGCTGTTTGAGACTGGCCTGGTCATCATCCGGATACACCGGGATCGGCTCCTGGGTGATGATCGGGCCGGCGTCGACGTCCTCGGTAATGACTGACTCATCCGCCGCGACGGCGTTTGTCACAACGTGGACAGTACAGCCAGTGATCGCCACGCTTGCATCGAGAACTTGCTCGTGTGCGTTCTCTCCAGGAAAAGCCGGTAAGAGCGACGGATGGATGTTCAGAGTGAGTGGCGCCTCCTCGAGAAAGGTATCCGAGAGGATGCGCATATAGCCATCCAGAACGACCAGATCGAGATCGTAGTCCGCCAAAACCTGCAAGACCCGGCGCTCGTGTTCGCGGCGGTCCATGTCCGGTGGCTGTTCGACAACAGCCGTTTCGATCCCTCGATTCTCAGCTTTTTCCAAGACCGGCGCATTCCCGTGATTCGAGATGATCACGTCTACCGTCGCCCCGGCAGGCTGGCGGTCCTGGATGTGCATGAGGTTGCGCCCGCGATTGCTCGCGAGACCGGCAATGGTGGGCATACGCGAGGGTGCGGGGCCCATTTTCAAAGCCGTTGTGGTCGCATGCCCGTCGGGTATTCAAGACTATGAACACCACCAGTGCTCTCTGGTGGATAGATACGCCAGATATGCACAGACGTGAAACGTCTCGACCGGTATTCTTTTGCGTCGACCGGGGCCACACCGACACATGCCGACCGATCGTGGCCCACTCTGGGCCGTTTCGCCGCTGGATGGTCGATACGAAGACCGAACTGCCCCGCTTGCCCCGTACGTGAGTGAAGCCGCACTCATGCGCGCTCGGGTGCAGGTCGAAGTCGAATACACACTCGCCCTGGCGCGGCTTGATGCAACCTCCTTCGAGATTGACCCGACACTTGCTTCGGACATGCGGGTAGTCTACAAGGAGTTCGAGGAGTCAGACGCTCAGTTGATCAAGGACATCGAAACGACAGGGGCGCGGGGCTACACTGCGACCAACCATGACGTAAAAGCCGTGGAGTATTTTCTTCGTGAGGCAACCCCCGAGTTCGTCCATCCGTGGCTCCACTTTGGCTTGACCAGCGAAGACGTCACCAATCTCGCCTACCGGCTTTTGGTGACCGAAGCGATGGAGGAAGTACTGCAACCCCGATTGCGAGCGATTCGGAGCACGCTCGGGGAATTTGCGCAGGAATACGCCGACATACCGATGTTAGCCCGGACACACGGGCAACCTGCGACCCCAACGACTTTTGGCAAGGAAATGGCCGTCTACGCGAGTCGGCTGGGCCAGACCCTCGCTACAGTCGAGGAACGGACCGACTCGCTCGCTGGCAAACTCGGCGGTGCGAGTGGCACCTTTGGCGCCCATACAGTGGCGTTTCCGGACGTCGACTGGGTAGCATTCGCACGAAGCTTCGTCACTGATCTCGGATTGGAGTACGTGGGTCTCACGACTCAGATCAACCCAGGCGATGATTTTGCACGTCTGTTCGATGCCCTGGCAGGAGTGAATCACGTGTTGATCGACCTCGACCAGGATATCTGGCAGTACGTGTCTCGGGGCTACTTGGGCCAAGAGGCCGCAGCGGGTGAAACTGGCTCCTCGACGATGCCACACAAGGTCAATCCGATCGACTTCGAGAACAGCGAAGGCAACCTTTCCAAAGCGAACAGCGATCTGGACTTTCTTGCGGATTCGATCACCACCTCGCGGATGCAACGGGACCTTACAGATTCCACGGTCAAGCGAAACATCGGTGCCGCACTGGCCCATGCCTTCATGGGGTACACCAAACTCGACGTGGGACTCGAGAAGGTGGTGCCACGCGAGTCGGTCATGCGCGAGGATCTCCAGGCCAACCCGGCAGTCATCGGGGAAGCGATTCAAACAGTTCTGCGACGCGACGGACATCCGGATGCGTACGAACTCGTCAAAGACGCGACGCGAGGTGAATCAATAACGATGGCGGATTTCGAGTCGCTCATCGAGGGCCTCGACGTCCCGGCATCGACCAAAGCCGAACTCCGCGACCTGCGTCCCGAGCACTATACTGGGATCGCTGCGGATCTCGCTCGAGATATCGATTGATATCCTCCCCGGCATAAAGGGCGGGGCTTTCTCCTTGATTCTCCGTAATCAGCCGACGAGGATTCCGAGCGCCTGAGTCAGAATGTCACTGGCTTTTCGGACGTCGTCGATCTTCACGTATTCTCGCTCACCATGAGCGACCGGCCCGTTCTCGTCGGAGAGGACTCCTGGTCCGAAGACGACGGTCGGCGCGCTCGCAGCGAAATACGAGGCCTCGGTCGCTGCGCCGAAGGTGCGTGTCTCCCCGGCCCCTCCGGACTGAAGGGCTTGAGCAACCGTTGAGTCTGGGTCCGTTTCGAATCCTTCCAGGAACGGCGTGTCCCGTTCGGCCCGTTCGACGGCGAGTCCCAGTTCTGCCGGAACCCGTTTATGAAGATGCGTAGCGAGTCCGTCGAAAAATTCGGGCGCTGTCTCGGGTGGCACACTCCGGCGGTCGATGGTGAGTTCCACGGCTGCGGGAATCCGATTCGAGGCTTCGCCGCCCGAAACAAGCGTGGGGGTCAAGGTCGGAGCGCCAAGTTTTGGATGGGCCGTAATGCCCTGTGTTTCGTCGTACGTTTCGAGACCAGCAAGGACGGCTTGCAAACCGGAAATCGCATTTCGGCCCGCTGCTGGATCAGCCGCATGGGCTCCTTTGCCCGTGAGACTGACGGTGCCCTGGAACCGGCCCCTGGCCGCGACACAGACATCGAGCCCGGTCGGCTCGCCCACGATATACCCGTCAGCATCGAAAACGAGTGCATCCGCTCCTGTCGATTCCCGCTCTTCGTCAGGGGTGATAGCGACCGTAAGTTGACCCGCTGATGGGTCAGTTTCAATGAAGGCTGCGAGAATGGCAGCGAGTGGGCCTTTGGCGTCACAGGATCCCCGACCACGGATCTCACCGGCCGACCGTTCGAGATGATGGTGGGGTGGGACGGTGTCAATGTGTGTGTTGAGCACGATCCGCGGTGTTCCCTGTCCCTTTTCAGCGATGATGTTTCCGGCCTCATCAACGGTTGGCTCGACACCGGCCTCGCGAAGGGTCTCCACGACGAAATCCCGCATCTCATTCACGGACTTGTGAGAGGGGATGGCGACGGCCCGTTCCAGAAAGTCGATCGGCTCGAACGTCATTGGTCTACTGCTGGTTCGACACTCATTGCTCCGTCTCCGGTTCGAAATCGACGGCTCCTGCCCCCTCGAAGGCGGTTGGTCCCGAGAGGGTCGCCGGTCCATCGTCAGGTATCGTCACCTCGAGTGTTCCACCCGGTGGGCTGATTTCGATGGGTTGCCCTGACTCGACCAAACCGACTCTGGTCGCGACTGCACCGATCGCCACCGCGCCCGTCCCACAGGACTGGGTCTCGCCCTCCACGCCTCGTTCGTACGTTCGTTGGTCGAACGCCCGTGGCCCGGTTTTCTCGGCGACAGTCACGTTTGTCCCCTCCGGGAACCGCTCTGCGTACCGGATCGGTTGGGCAGCAGCCGTCAGATCAAGGTCCTCGATCGAATGGAGAAATGCCACGGCGTGTGGGACGCCCGTGTTGACTGCCGAAATAGGCATCCCTTCAAACGGTTCCTCCACCATCGGCTCCGTAGCATCGATGGGAACGTGATCGGGTTCGAACGTGGGTTCGCCCATCTCGACGGTCACCCGTGAATCCTCCTCGACCGTTGCCCGTCGTGGTCCAGCCGGCGTCTCGAGGATGAACGCCGATTCGCCGGTTTGTTCCTGGCCCCACACCGCCGCAACCCTCGCTCCGTTGCCACACATTTCAGCGGTCCCGCCATCGGGCTGATAGAGTCTGAACCGGATTCGACTCGGACTCGGTTCCGTCTCCAGGTCGAGAAACAGCACACCATCGATGTCGAGATCCTCACAGAGCGAGATCGCAAATGCCGGGCGTCCAGTTTCGAGTGTGGTCCCTTCGAGGACTGCAAACGCGTTGCCCGTGCCGTGATAGTGCCGGTAGGATAGTTCTGTCATCTGTCTGTTTCCGGAGCTGTGATGTCTTCGAGTTGTTCCCGACGGCGTATTTCTCTGCTGGTCGTCTCCTCAAAGGCGACGACTGGTGGGCGTGGCCGAGAATTGTACTGGCTCGCCATTTCGATGCCATATGCCCCAGTCATTCCGATTGCCAGGAGATCACCCCGTTCTGGGGCGGGGAGCCGACGATTCGTGGCGAGGACGTCTGTACTCTCACAGATCGGCCCGACGACCGAGACGGACCGCTTCTCTCGGTCTGTCATCGACCCAACCGGGGCCACGGGATGATAGGCGTCATAAAGCGCCGGCCTGAGAAGGTCGGTCATCCCAGCATCGACGCCCGCTAATAACTCCTCTCCAGCTGGTTTAACCGTATTAACGCGTGTAAGCAGGAGCCCTGCGTCCGCAACGAGATATCGCCCCGGTTCGATACGGAGCGTCCCTGACACGGAATCGAGAGCGTCTCTGGTCGAATCAGCCAGAGCCGCCAGGTCGAGTGGGTCTCCCTCTGGTCGATACGGGACGCCGAAACCGCCGCCCACGTCCACGAAGTCCACGTCCTGGTCGAGATCATTCACAACCTGTGCGACCGTCTCTACGACCTCTCGGTGAGAACTGACATCTTCGGGATTGAGAATGCCACTGCCGGCGTGTGCATGGACGCCGACGACAGTCATTCCCCGTTCAGTTACCAGCTCGACGGCCTTTTCGACCCGATCGATACCGATCCCGAATTTCCTGTCAGCCCCGGTTGCGACGGAGTCGCTATGACCTGCACCCGTTCCGGGGTGAATCCGGATCGCAACGTCACCAGTAAACCCCCGATCCGCGAGGCGTCTGACCGTATCGAGTGCGCCAACGGTGATGGCAAGCGGCTCAGTCTCATATTCGAGCACGGTATCGAGGTCTCGCTGCGGCGGATTGACCGGGGTATAGAGTATCCGCTCGGTCGGAAACCCAGCTGCCACCGCTCGTTCAAATTCCCCTGCAGAGGCACATTCGGCACCGACGCCCGCTGTGGCAAACGTTTCCAGGACCGCCGATCCGGAATTTGCTTTGACCGCGTAATGGATATCCGCCTCCGGAAACGCTGATTGGACCCGACCAAGATTCTCCCGGATCCGGTCGAGGTCGATAACGTATACTGGGGTCTCCTGTTCGTCCGCGACCGCTTCTAGCCGCTCCGCCGGCCAATCTGCCATTCGCCGGACCCGGGGTGCTTCGCTCATGAACTCCGGAGTTCTGCCTCCCGCTGAGTGGCGTCGCGGGTGTCTGCCTCGATATCCATGGCGACGACGGCTGGTTTGTAGGCGCCCCCCTCGAAGAGGTCGTGATCGCCGACGCTGGATTCGACGAAGCGAGTGAACGCACGCCGGTCCGGCGGCAGTTCTCCGTACCGGAGTTCGTCTTCGACTAGGTCATAGATCGGAATCCGAGGCGTCAAGAGGGTGTTTTCCCCGACGACGCTCCCTTCACCAACGACGAACCCGGAGGTTACACGCGTCCCAGCGCCGAGCGAGACATCATCTTCGATGACAACCGGTGTGTCTTCGACTGGTTCCAGGACGCCCCCTATCAGCGTGTTTCCGCCCAGTTTGACGTTGTCGCCGATCTGTGCACAGGACCCGACAGTATTTGCTGAATCCACCAGTGTGCCATCCCCGATATGGGCCCCGATATTGACGAAACTGGGACTCATCAGGATCGCGTCGCTCCCAACGTACGCGCCGCGCCGGATCGTCGTCCCGTCTGGGGTATTCCGGGTGTCCCGGGCCCCGAGATCGCTCGTGTCCTGAAGTGGCAACACATCGTGATATGTCACGTCGCCGTAGGTCCGAGCTTCGGTCTCGCGCAGTGAGAAGTTGAGCAGGATTCCGGATTTGACCCACTCGACGGCTGCCCAATCGCCATCTCGCGGTTCGGCGGCCCGGATTTCACCGGCCTCGAGGGCGAGAAGAAATTCCTCGAGGACCGCTAATTCCTCCCTGCCGGCGGTTTCTGCGGTGAGTGTTCCTCTGTCGTAACGTTCTCTCAGTTTGTCAATGTCGTGTTCGAGACTCATTGGTCGTCTCCTGTGTCTGTCAGTTGTGACGCCACGTCGGCGAATCGGTAGAATCCGGTTGGCTGGGTCTCGAGCCAGCCTGCAGCGTCGAGAGCCCCCTCCGCAAACACGGAGCGGGAGCCGGCTCGATGGGTGAGCGAGACTGTTTCGCGATTGCCTGCGAGGAGCACCTCGTGCTCCCCAGTCACGTCACCGGCCCGTCGTGCGTGGACGCCAATTTCGCCTGTTTCACGCTTTGCATCGCCAACTCGGCCATAGACCCGGTCGCTGGGTACGTCCCGAGCGGCCTCGATCCGGTCGAGGACCAGTGAGGCGGTGCCGGAGGGCGCATCACGCTTGCCGTTGTGATGCGTTTCGGTTAGTTCCACGTCGTATTCCGGGAGTGCATTCACTGCAGATTCGACGGCATCGATGAGGGCCTGGACACCCCTGGCGAAGTTTGCACCCAGGAGGATCGGGATCCGCTCGCCTGCAGCTTTGATGGCCTCCAGCTGCTCCGCGTTGAATCCAGTCGTCCCCGTCACGACCGGTACTTCGGCCTCGGCGGCGTCGGTCACGTACTCGACACAACTTTCCGGCCCGGTGAAATCGATGACAACGTCTGGGCGAGTTTCTTTGACGAGCCTTTCGAATCGACGGGCTGGTTCCACGTCGTCAAGTTGGGGATCCGCGTCGCGGTTGACCGCGAACGCGATTTCCATGCCGCGTTCAGTTGCCACGTCCCGGACCTCCTGTCCCATTCGCCCGGACGCCCCAGTCACGCCGATCTCAAGCGGGTCTGCTGTTGGACCACCGCTCATGCGGACTGCCCCTCCGCGAGGTCTGCCAGGATCGATGCTAACTCCGCCCGATTCGAGGGGCTAATCGTCGAGAGCGGCGAGCGAAGTCGACCGGGCCCGTAGCCGCGAATGTCCATGGCGGCCTTGATCGGAATCGGATTCGTTTCACAGAAGAGCACGTCGAACAGGGGCGCAAGTTCTCGGTGGACTGCTCGGGCCTGTTCCCAGTCACCGTCAAGTGCGCTCCAGATCAGGTCGGACATCCGCTCGGGTTCGACGTTCCCGGCCACGGTGATGACCCCCGTCCCGCCGACCGAAAGGGTGGGGAGTGTCAGCCCGTCGTCGCCCGAGAGCACCGAGAACTCCTCGTCGGCCGTTCGCCGGGCAACCTCGCTCACTCGGTTGAGGTCCCCACTTGCGGCCTTGTAGCCGACGATGTTTTCGTGGCTCGCGAGATTTGCGGCCGTCTCGACCGCGATGTTGCGACCCGTTCGCGAGGGCACGTTGTAGATGATTTGTGGGAGGTCCACGTCGTTTGCGATGGCACGGTAGTGGGCTTCCATTCCATCGGGTTCGGGCTTGTTGTAGTACGGTGAGATGAGGAGCAGGCCGTCGGCTCCGGCATCCCTGGCACCATGTGAAAGCGCGAGTGCCTCGTGCGTCGCATTACTTCCTGCACCAGCGATTACTGGGAGGTCGACGGCCTCGACGACCGTTTCCACGACGTCGACGTGTTCCTGGTGCGTCAGGGTGGCACTTTCACCCGTCGAACCGACCGGAACGAGGCCGTCGACGCCGGTGGACTCGAGTCGTGTCGCGTCACTGGCCAGTTGTTCGTGATCGATACTTCCGTCTTCGAGGAACGGCGTCGTCATGGCCGGATAAACGCCGGTTGTCAGATCGTGTGTCATTGGTGTGGGTCGTGTTTCGGTTGGTTGGAGTCGTGTCGTCGGTTGGTGGTGAACTGTTGCACTGTCGTTGGGGACTGGCGATCGGGAGCCCGAGAACCCACGGCCCAGTCCCTACGAACGCTGTCGAAAACGGCCCGAAACGGGACTGGTGCCCGCGACGAGCCATGCTATTTTCGACCACGTTTGCTGTAAAAGTGCAACTCGCTCCCCACCGAACTGTCTGGACCTGCGGAAGCGAGTGTCATGCACGAAATCTTGCAGTCCAGGGTTAAAATCGTTGTGGCCCTACTTGCCCGTGTCGTCCGTCTTTTGTGACCCCCGCTCATAGGCCACTGTGATGCTAGTCCTTGGAGACGCCCATGCAAACACTCCGGAACGGCGCCGAGTCCTTGAGCGGGTTTACGAAGTCGCCGACCCGGACGTGGCGCTCCAACTCGGTGATCTGTTCTATTACGAGCTCCCGGTCGAGACGTATTTCATCGCGGGTAACAACGAGGACTTCGACGTTATCGATGCGTTGCGACATGGTCGGGTCCGAAGTTCGAACGTCAAAAACGCCCGCCTGCTCGACAGTCACGAGGTCGAGGTCCAGGGACTCACGATTGGCGGCTTGTCTGGCAATTTCGCTCCAACCCAGTACGACAAACCCCGTTCCGCGCTCCGCGGGGATCGGCGTCGTCATTTCGTTCGGAATGACGTTCAACGCCTCAAACGGGTCGGTGAGGTGGACGTTCTCCTCACTCACGAAGCGCCCCACGGAACGCCCGTTCGTGAGGAATACAGTGTCGGCTGTGGCCCGATTGACGAACTTCTTGATGTCCTCGAACCGGACCTCTGCCTTGTCGGGCATCACCACCAACACACAGAAACCTCTGTCCGCGGGACCCGGGTCATCACTGTCGCGCCCACGTGGAAGTCCTATTACGAACTGGACCCCGAGACACGTTCCGTCGAGCGGTTCGAGACCCCCTCGGTGTAAGTGGCCGGTGAGAGCCGGTCCGGAGGGTGAGGTTTAACAATCGCCGCAATGTCACAATAGGTATGACTTCGATTCACCCGGGCCAGCGCGTGGCGGTGCTCGCGGACGCGCAGAACCTCTATCACTCCGCACAGAGTCTTCATTCCCAGAACATCGACTACGCAGCGTTGCTCTCGAAGGCCGTCCAGGACCGCATTCTCACTCGTGCGATCGCGTACGTCATTCGGGCAGATTCACCCGAAGAGGAAACCTTCTTCGAGGCTCTGTCAGATATCGGGTTCGAGACGAAGATCAAGGACATCAAAACCTTCCAGGACGGGACGAAAAAAGCCGACTGGGACGTCGGGATGAGTCTCGACGCGGTGACCCTGGCGGATCACGTCGATACGGTGGTTCTTTGTACCGGAGATGGGGACTTCTCCCGGTTGGTCTCTCATCTCCGTCACGAGGGTGTCCGTGTCGAGGTGATGGCCTTTGACAGTTCGACGGCCGAGGAACTCAAGGACGCCGCGGACACCTTTATCGATCTGGGCGACCGGACCGAGACGTTTCTGCTCTGATCGGAACGGGCCCACTGCTGCCCGCTCGGAGGCCGGTTCGCCGGCATTCCTATACTCTTTAATGGAGGAGCACCGAAGAGTAATTGATGAACGGACCGCCTGACGGCGAGAATCGGGATGTCCTGGAAAACGTGCTCCTCCCGGTCGCCAATGAGAGGGATGCGATCAATACGGCCAAGGCCCTCGAACCCTATGATCCGGCCCACGTGACCGCTCTTCATGTGGTGGAGAAAGGCGAAGGAGTGCCGGATAAAACACCGGTTTCCCAGTCCGAGGAAATCGCAGCGGAATCCTACGCGGCGGTTCGCGAGGTGTTCCCGGACGCGTCCGATCACACCGAGTACCGACGAAACCTCGTGAATGCTATTTTCGATGCCGCCGAGGAAGTTGATGCGAGTGCGATTGCGTACCAGTCGCGTGGCGGGAATCGGCTCATTCAGTTTCTCTCCGGAGACACGACGTTGAAGTTGGTTACCAACGCGGATCGACCAGTTATCGCGTTGCCTGCCGAAACTGAGGGATGAGCGAGGAGGAACTCCCGGAGGGGGTCGTGGGTACTGCGAATGCAGTTGCACCGACCGAGAGCGATGGCCCGACCATTATGGTTCCGGTGCTGAATCCCCGGACTGAGGGAGCCCTCATTACGCTTGCGAGTATCCTGGCAAAACACCAGGGGGGTCGCGTGCTGGCGACTCACATCATCACCGTTCCGGATCAGACCTCACTGCAAGCGGCCGCGCAGAATCGGGACCGAATCGATTCGACTTCCCAGCAACTGCTCGAGAAGGCAGTGGCTGAGGCCGAAGAATTTGACGTCCCGATCGAAACTCGGACTATTCTCTCTCATCGGGGTCTCTCGGAAGTGTTCGAAGCGGCCCGAACCAACGATGTGGATACCGTCGTCATGGGGTACGGTGGGGCTCGATTTGCCGGTGGTCGGGCAGAAGGCCCACTCGACGAACTGACTCACGATCTCCCCTGTGATTTCCTGGTCCTGGATGGCACGGAAATCGATCCGGGAGAGGTACTGATTCCGACGAGAGGTAGTCGCTCATCGGAACTTTCCGCTGAGGTCGCACAGGCGATGATGGAAACCGTCGACGCGGAGGTCTCGTTGCTCCACGTCGTCGACCCGGGGATGGAGGAGTCCGGGCGGTCGTTCCTGGAGGACTGGGCCGCGGACAACGGGCTCTCGGAGGCTGCGTATCTCGTCGAACCTGGATCTCCAGTCTCGGTGATTCGAGAGGTTAGCAGCGAGTATGACCTGATCATGCTGGGTGCGACAGAGCGCGGCCTCCTCTCGCGGGTGGTTCGTGGATCGGCGACGCTTGCCGCATTCGAGGAACTCGACGTGCCGCTCTTGCTGGCGGAGCGACCCTCCGCCCGGTCCATCTGGGAACGGCTCTTCCGCTCAGGGTGACCGCTCAGGGAGAGACTCGAAGCGGCTAAACACCTCGGGGACCCACACCGACGTAATGACGACTACGACGATGGCCCAGCTTCGCACCATCGCCGATTATCAGTTTGGGTCGGGCGCGGGCGAAGCCCTCTTTCCGGAGGACGTGGATCTGGCGGTTCACCGATCTGCATCCGGCCGGCCACGACAGGTGCTTCGGGAGGGGGGACGGCTCGTGACTCTCGGGACCGATGGCCGATTTACACTGGGTCTGGAAGGCGGGCGACAACTCGCCACGGTCCTGGACCCAGCAGCCTATCGGGTGATAGTCGGTGACGAAAGCGAACCCTTTGTCAGGGACGGGAAAAACGTCTTTGCGAAGTTCGTGAAAGCGGTCGACGAGGCGGTTCGGGCCGGCGACGAGGTCCTCATCGAACACCGGGATGGTGCTTTGATCGCCGTTGGGCGGGCCGAACTCGACGCCACCTCGATGCTTGATTTCGAGACTGGGATGGCTGTGAAGGTCCGTGAAGCCGCGTGCGAGTGAAAGCGGTCCAAACGCCACGCTTTTCTCCTCGGGTTCCAACCGTCGAGTATGTTCGGAGGCGGCGGCATGAACCCAAAGAAGATGGAACAGATGATGGAACAGATGGGGATCGATATGGACGAACTCGATGCCACGGAGGTAATGATCACCCTCGCGGACGGCACCCAACTGGTCTTTGGTGACCCCGAGGTGACCAAGATGGACGCTCGCGGCGAAGAGACCTACCAGGTCGTCGGCGATGCCGAGACCGTCACGGCCGAGGAACCCAAACCCGAGGGTGCGGACACCGAATCGTCGGGGGAGTCCTCCATTCCAGACGCTGATGTCGAGATCGTTGTGCAACGAACCGGCGTCCCGGAGGCGGAGGCACGTGAGGCGATCGAGGCGGCCGACGGCGACCTCGCGGCCGCCATCGACTCGCTGGAGTGATCCTGCTCGTTCGCGCCGACCGGGAATTCCTGGTCGAACCGGGTGCGGAGTTGCACACCGATCTGGGTGTCATCGATGTCCCAGAAGACATCGAGCCTGGAGAGACAATCGAGACACATCTCGGGGAGCCGTTCGGGGTCCGCGCGCTCAGGGGGCCGGACCTGTTCGCCCACCTCGAGCGAACAGGAGCGCCAATGATGCCAAAAGACATCGGGTTACTGGTGGGCCATACGGGTGTCTCCGCCGGCGATCGAGTTCTCGATGCCGGAACGGGAACCGGTGTGCTCGCGGCCTATCTCGGCCGGATGCATGCCGAGGTGACAACGTACGAACGAAAGCCTGAGTTTGCCGAGGTCGCCAGGGAGAACATGGAACTGGCTGACGTGGCGGATCGTGTGGACGTCAGAACAGGGGACCTGACAGTTGAGATGGACGCACTCTCCGGGTTTGACGTGCTCACACTCGATACCGAAGACGCACCAGAGGTCGTCGCTGGGGCGCCGGAGCTGCTCGTTTCTGGCGGATTTGTTGCCGTCTATTCGCCGTTCATCGAAGCCGCTCGGGCTGTCGCGGACGCTGCAGAAGAGGCAGGTATCACTGATGTCACCACGCGGGAAACCATTCAGCGTCGAATGGACTTCGACGACCGTGGGTCCAGGCCACAGACTGCCGGAGTCGGCCATACGGGATATCTCACGATCGGACGACTACCGTAGTTCAGTGGTCGTCTTCACGCCAACTGTGTTCACACGCCGTACAGACG
The DNA here is from genome assembly GCF_036626455.1 of Halodesulfurarchaeum sp. NCBI lineage: Archaea > Methanobacteriati > Methanobacteriota > Halobacteria > Halobacteriales > Halobacteriaceae > Halodesulfurarchaeum > Halodesulfurarchaeum sp. Next base: position 20,448 of record NZ_JAZKRK010000005.1, read on the forward strand.
AAAAAGCGGGTTTCTGACTCGTCGGCGGCCCGGATCTGTTGCATATACCAGTAGGCCGTGTCGTTCCCACAGTCGGGACAGACGGCATCAGTTTTCGGCAACCCTGTTTCACCACCGGAACTTGTTTCGATGATTTCACTGACCTCCTGTTCCTCCGAGACCACGTAATTCGCCTCTGGGTCCTTTGGCTGTTTGTGGCCACAGCTCGTACAGACCCAGAGTCCGTCTTCGGCTTGCATCATCGAGCCACATTCGTCACAGAACTCCATTGTACGCCCGTTGTCGAGTCCGGCGCTTAAGCGCGTTGGGTCAGGGGTTCCTCCAGGTGCATTCGCGCCATTATCCAAACTGGCAAGTCGGAGAGGCAGAAACAACGAACACAGATGGCGTTTCTCGGCACCGATCGACGAGTCCTCGTCCTTGCGTTTGCACGGATGGCGGATGCGCTCGGGAATTCCTTTCTCATCGTCGTTTTGCCACTATATATCGCCTCCGGGCAGATCCACATCGAAGGCCTTCTCGGTACGCAAGTTCCGATCCTCTCGATCACGATCACCGAATCGCTGTTGATCGGTGTCGCACTCTCGATCTTCGGCTTTCTCAATAGTTTCAATCAACCGCTCACTGGCCGGCTTTCGGATCGGGCCGGCAAGCGTAAACTCTTCATTCTCATCGGGTTGGCCATCCTTGGCATCGGAAGTGGTGGCTATGTCTTCATCTCGGAGTATCGTTGGGTCATCTTCTTCCGGGCGCTCCAGGGAATCGGCGCTGCCGTGACGATTCCAGCGACAGTCGCGCTCGTCAACGAGCTCGCGACGGGTAACCAGACCCGGGGCGGGAACTTCGGGGTGTACAACACCTTTCGACTGATCGGCTTCGGATTCGGCCCGATAATCGCGGGGGTCGTCGTCGAAATTTGGGGCTTCGACGCGGCGTTTGCCGTGGCCGTCGCCGGTGCCTTCGTCAGTTTTCTGCTCGTGTACCTGTTCGTTTCCGATCCGGCCGAAACCAGGGCCAGTGCGGGCGAGGACCTTTCGATAGCCGTTCGGGGCCCACCTGGGAAACTGCTTGACCCGGTGTTTACGTTGGGGTTGGGAACCATCGCAATGGGGATCACTATCGCACTCTTCGCCGCCCTCGAGCCCCAGATAAACACGAGATTGGACCAATCGACAGTCTTCTTCGGGTTGCAGTTCGGGGCCGTCACGATTGCGAACATCGTCTTTCAAATCCCGGTTGGGCGGGCAAGTGACGGCTACGGGAGGCGTCCGTTCCTGATCTTGGGATTTTTCATTCTCGCTCCGACCACGCTGCTTCAGGGCTACGTGATGTCTCCACTGTTAATGACGCTGGCCCGACTTTTTCAAGGGATTGCCGTCGCTTTGGTGTTCGCTCCCTCCCTTGCCCTTGCCGGTGATTTGGCCCGTGAAGGCGAATCAGGGACGACGCTTTCGGTGTTGACGATGTCCTTCGGGCTCGGTGTCGCAATCGGCCCCCTTTCAGCGGGGTTCCTGGAACGATTCGGATTTCAGGTCCCCTTCATTGCGGGAACGGTTCTTTCGGTAATCGCTTTCGGACTGGTGTACACGCAGGTCGAGGAGTCCTTATCTGAGACCAAGTCGTTGTTCGGGTCCTGAAGGTGAGTCAGAAAGCGGAAGTGTCCCGGGGAAAATTCCCCTACTATGCCCCTCTCCGAGACGGCTCGGTCACGGCTCGCGGATATCCTCGAGCGCGAGCCCACCAAAAACAGCGAACTGCAGGCGGCCTGGGATATGGAAAGCGGGAGCGACGTCCATCAGTTTCTCGAAACCGAACTCGGACCGTACTACTACCGGGACGATGACAGCCTCATTCGGGTGTCACCTGAGGGAAAAGCACTTCTTTCGGGTGATGGAACGGGCGGCCCCGCCATCGCATTTTCCGGCATCGAGCAGGACGTCTTCGAAGCACTCCCCGGGCCCGAAACTGACCCGGCGAGTGTCGTCTCAATATTGCATGGAGTAGAGGAACAGACGAACCTCGACCCGGAGGTTGATGCTGTCCGCTCGGCACTCCGAACGCTGGTTCGAAAGGAAGTCTGTGAAAAAGTCCCTCGGACAGTGCCGACTTACCGACTGTCGGTACCACGCTCCGAAGTTGACGTGTTGGAAACGGACTGACGACGTCGCTCTCGCCGGTCGTCCAATACGGTTCGAATGGCATTCCCGGCCCCGCCCGAGACTGGCCAGCCACCCTGTCTCTCTCGTGGCGGTTCGGGCTGGAAATGTTCACAGGCTCCTCGACATTCTGCCGGGGTTTGTGATCGATCGAACGCGGTACAGTACGGCTGATAGCCATATCGGCCCTGTTTTATCTCGAAGTGGGCACAATCCGGTCGCATCGACTCGACGTAGTTCCGCCACCCTCGCTCGTAGGCTCGTTCGGCGATATTGAACCGTTTTTCCCGCTTTGTCTCCACGTCAAGCACGTCGAACCGGGCCGCGGATCGGTCGTGTGTCCCATCGCCTGGACGTTCAAGGATGTCGATTCCTGGCCTGTCCGCGTCCAGCGAGCGGGGTTGCCAAAGGACGTCGACACCAGACTCACCGAGAGAGAGTATACCGACCTCAGTTGGGATCCGTTCGAGAAGCGCCGGTTCGACGGGGTCGTCGGTCCGGGCCGTGGCCAACCAGACTTCGTCCGCCAGACCCGCGGCGACGTCCCGTTCAAGTTGCTCGCTGAGTCGTCTCGCGGCGCTGGCGTCCAGGTCCGGCTTGTTTTCGATGGCGACGATCCGTTCGACCCAATTTGGGTACCGTGCAATCCGCCGTATTTCGATCCGGCCGCCCGTTTTGCGGGATTCGAGAGCGTTCCTGTCAGTTGCCTCATGGATCGCCTCTCGGACGTACCGCCACGGGTAGCCAGGATCAGGAAGCGCGTCGCGGTAATAGGTCCAGTCCGCTGGTGCGTTCCGAAGCACGTGGCGGAGGTCACTATTCAGCCGGTCGGTGCCGAACTGGGCTCGCCGTTCGAGTCCCTCCGGATCGACTTCGAGAACAATCGTATCCCAGCGCCGTTGTTGCCAGCCCAATTGGCGGGCGATGAGTGCGGGACGTCGCTCAGGTCCCGGTGGCCACTCGGATTCGGCCCAGGCACAGGTCGCGAGTTCGAACTCGAATTCGCTCTGCCTGGGGGGCCACCTCACGCTTCCAGTTCGTCGATATGTTCGTGGGCCTCTTTCAGGATTTCCCGTGGGCCATCCTGGGTGATCGTGTTGATCGCCTGATCGTAATCACGCCACTGATGGTCGCGATGTTCGTGGGAGAGTTGCGCACTCGCCTCGAAGGACTTCGCGATGAAGAGATGGACCGTCTTGTGGATGCGGTCACCATTGGCCTCAAAGACGTAGTCATACTCCTTTCGAAAGCCGTCCAGCAGCCTGAAATCGCTGATCCCGGCCTCCTCTTTCACTTCTCTAATCGCCGTTTGTTGCAGTTCCTCGTCCCCCTCCACGCCACCTTTGGGAAATTCCCAATCACCCGGGCGACTTTTGAGGAGGAGGTATTCACGCCGGTCCCGGGTGTCACGATAGAGAATGGCCCCGGCGCTTGTCGCTTCAACCGTCATTACAGGCGTTTACACGGGGGCGTAATAAGAGAATGTCGGAGTATGCGACGGGTCCACAGTGTCGACCCGGAGACTACAGGCTTATCCCCGCGCTGTGCGATCTACGCTATATGACGACGATCCTCCACCTCACGCTCAAGAGCGGCGATCGGGCAGTCCTCGAATCGGTCGTCGATGACGTCAAGGACGCGTGTCATCGGAAGGGCGCCAAACTCAAGGGGCCACATTCGGACGCGCCGACCGACTATCGGGTGCCGCTGTATCGACGCCTGGACGGTGATCCGGCCTCTCGATACGAGGACTGGACGTATACGGTGTATCAACGGCGCTTCGAACTGCGAGGTCGTGATGAGGTTGCCCGAGGGGTTCTCGAGCGGGACTACCCGGATTCGATTCGCGTGGAAGCCACTGTCGACCAACTGTAAAAAACCCCGTCGTGTGGGGTTAGAAGGCGCTTTCGCCGACCTTCTCGAGGTAGGTCCCTTCGCCAGTGTGGTCTTCGGTGTCCCACTCGTCGACTTCGACGAGGACTCGCATGTTCTCCGACCCCTCGGGGGCGTCCGTGACTCGCAGCATCGAGTCCCCGATGCGGGCCTTCGCTTTGCCGTCAGTCATGCTTGTGACCATTACCTCGATGGTCTCGCCAGGTTCGTAATCCGGGTACCGCGTGCGGAACGTCCACCCGGCCAGATACTTCTCGAAGATGCTCATACGCGACTCACCTCCTCGGACTTGCGGTCCGAAATGTACTCACGGCCGAAGCCGGTGATCGCCGCGATCAGGAAGACGATCACAAGCAACCAGCCGTGGAACACGAACGGGACCACCGAGACTGGCTCAATGACCATGACCGAGCCGTACTCGGGCTCGAGAATCCCGATCATTGCCTGGTAGCCGACCAAGACACCACCGGCCCAGGGGAAAATGTACCCGAGCGCGGCGGTGTTCGCGTCGAGGATATTCGCCCGGCGGTAGCCGTTGATGTTGAACTTCTCGCCGATCCGTGCGATGTACGGCGAGATAGCGATTTCGGCGGCCGTGTTGATCGTGATCATGCCGTTGATCGCCGCAGTTCCGACCACCATCGTGGTTTCGGCACTCCGGACGCCCGTCGCGACGCTATTGAGCAGAATGTCCTGCATGGCCTGGAAGCCACCGCCCTCGATCATGATGCGCGCCATCGCGACGATCAGGAGCGTCAAGACGATCAGCGGGAAGAAGCCCACTGCGCCGTTGAGAAGGCTCCCACCGACGCCGGCCGAATCGGCGACGACGACGAACGGGAGCGCCGTCCAGGCACTCGCTTCGGTGACCTGCAGTGCAACGATGTCACTAACCGACGACAGGCCGAAGACGAGGTTGAAGACGATAGCCGCGATCAGCCCCCAGGAGATCGCCTCGACAATGTGGCGGCCCCGAATGGCCGTATAGATGACGATCCCCATCGAGATGAGGTGCAACAGTCCGGGGGCGGTGCCTTCGAGCGGTGCGGTTCCCGTGAGGTCCGCGCTTGGCATCATTGATCCCACGATGAGGAACAGAATGAATGCCGGGATGGCGGCGATGATCGCGTACTTGAACCGCGAGGCGACCACGCCACCGATGTCGGAGTCCTGGGTAACCGCACTGACGATCGTGGTGTCACTGACCGGTGCGAGGTTGTCCCCGAAGACAGCACCCGAGAGGATCGCACCGAACAGCAGGACTGGATTGGCCCCGACAAGGACCCCAGCCGGGAAGAACAGCGTGACGAATGCCACTGTCGTCCCGTACCCGGTACCGATCCCCGTCGCGAGCAGTGCAGCGAGTACGAATGTCGCTGCCGGGAATGTTACCGCTCCGACACCCAACGTGTCGGCCGCGTAAATGAGCCCGTCGACGAACTCACCGGTCTGCATCGTCGCGGAGAACATACCTGCCCACAGCCAGGCCACGATCGCCGTCGCAGCCACCCGTTGGGTCATTCCTTCGAAGATCGTATTCGCGTAGGTCTTCCAGCTACCTTTGGCGAAGAACATGCCGATGATCGTCGCGAGGAGTGCGCCGATCACCAGCCCGTTCGTGTCGCCGATACCGAGGACACCACTCTGGAAGATCGCCCAGAGGATGAAGAGCACGAGTGGAATCGTACTTGCCCACTTTCCGCCGTAAAAAGCGATCCTCGGTCCTTCCATTGCCTCTTCTGCTTCCTTTAATTCACCCGATACTGATGTTTCACTACCACCAGACGAACCTGCCATGTTTGTGTATCACCCACACTGCCCAACGAATACCACCTACTTAATCAATTTGGTTAATTGGGCGGTATGATGGGGGATCGCTGTCTATCGTCTCAAAGGTCTTGGGTGAAAAATCATTACCATTGGTATAAACCTCATTGCTGACATGTGGGAAGACTCGACCGGAACCTCCGTTCGGCTCAATATTTCGGATCTGCTCCGGTGACAGTATACACCTCTTCCATGATTTCGTCCCGTTGGGCTTGCCAGGCCTCGAAATCGGCGGGGGTTTCGGGATATTTTTTGTACTGAGCGAGCAATCGGTCGGCCACAGATTTGGTCTGATAGAGCCGATAGAGCAATTGCCAGTGGCTCAAACTCCCCAGTAGCGTTCGCAATTTCAACCCCCAGCCGAATTCGGCTGTCCCCGCATAGAGTGCCTCCGAGACCTTTTCTGCCGGAATCGAGGTGAGGAGGCCCATGAGGTCCTCCACCTCCACGGTCGTAGTCAGGATGTTGTACACGTCGAGACTGGCATAGCGGCCTCCGAAATGTTCCATGACCGCTTCGTTGTAGTCCCAGAGCGCTGCTTCGCTCACGTCGCCATTCTCGATGGCTGAAACTGCTGTGTTTGCCGCATAGTACCCCGCGTAAGCAGCGCCCGCGATGCCTCCACCCGTTGTCGGATTGACGTGACCGGCCGCGTCTCCGACGGCCATATATCCCGGTGCAACGGCCGAGTCGTAGGGCCGACGTGTCGGGATGGCTGCCCCCAACTTATCGACCACGGTCGCGTCCTGAAACTCCGGCCGGGCTTCGAGGTCCGTTTTCATTGCCTGGACCAGTTTCATCGGCTCGGCCGTCATCTGAAATCCCACGCCGACGTTAATCTCGGTCGGTGTTCTGGGGAAATACCAGATGTATCCCTCTGCTCTATCGGTCGGTTTGAATACGAGGGCATCGTCCCATGAAACCGGCTCAGGAACTTCGAGCACTTCACGGTAGGCCGACGTGAACTGCTTGTAACTGACATTGGTATCGAAGGTTGTGGCCTCGAGATCGGCTTTGTCCTGCAAGATCGAGAGTGCCCCAGCAGCGTCGATGACGATATCTGCTTCGTATGTTTCCGGGTCTCCGTTCCGAGTTGCGACGACACCTGTAACCTGTCCATCAGTCTGGACCACGTCGGTCACCACCGTGTTGAAAACGTAGGTCGCGCCGGCGTCTTGGGCTGCTTCAATAATCGATTTTCCAAAGTCGAGTCGGTCGATCACGGCGAGTTCGCCAGGAACCGGAATGTCGATGACTGTGTCGACGCTCGGAATCTCGAATCGACCGTGATCGACGTCAGGATTCGTAATCGCCTCGTCGAACTCGGTTTTCGGGACGGATTCCGGGAACTCGTCGGCCCCCTTCAGTGCATCGCCACACGCGATGTGACCGGCGTCCGACTCGGGTTTTCGCTCTAATACCTGCACGTCGAGTCCGGCTTGGGCCATCGTCGCCGCGGCGTAGGACCCTGCAGTCCCGGCGCCGACCACAATGATGTCGCCGTCCTGAACGGGGGGCATGCCCCCGAATTATTTCCCACCATCAAAACCGTTGTCGGTCGTTTGGATAGAATCCTTGGGGCGGTGACAGCCCGTTCCGCTCGGGAGAAAAGTGTTATAGGGGTGATTTCCGTACACGGGACCATGTCAACTCACACCGTCGAGTTCGTCGGGACCGGCGAGACGATCGAGGTCGCCGAGACCGAGACTGTCCTCGACGCTGCGATCCGCGAAGGCATTTCCCAGGAATATTCCTGTCGGGTTGGGATGTGTCTGGCGTGTTCGGCCAAAATCGTCGACGGGGACGTAACACAACCTGCAGCTCGCGGGTTAACCGAGGCGGAAACTGAAGACTACGCGTTGACGTGTATGGCCCGGCCGCAGAGCGATCTCAAACTCGAACGTGGGGCCTATCCGCCGAGCATCGAAATAGAGTCTGACTCCAAAAGCGTCGCGGACGACTGAGCTAGTAAATCAACTGATCGTCACCGTCGCTCATGTAGAGGGTGCGGGCTGCGATGTTTGTTGCATGGTCACCGACCCGTTCGAGATCCCTGATCGTCAGCAACAACCTGGACACGTCGTTCATCAGGTGTTCAATTTCCTCGTCGTCCGTGTGTTGATCGATATTCCGCTCCATGAGATCTCGGACGACCGCCTCCGAAGCCTCCCGGCATTGTTCGTCGACATCTTCGTCCCAGTCAGCGATTTTGAGACAGGCCTCCGTGTCCTCCGTATCGAAAGTGACCATTGCCTCTTCCAGCATTGCCAGGGTTTCGTCGCCGATTGACTGGATATCGACCTCGGGAAAGACGTCCCGATCCGCATCCAGGCTGTAATCGGCGAGGTTCGTAGCCAGATCTCCGATCCGTTCGAGGTCGGTGATAATTTTGAACGTAGCGGCGATAAATCGGAGATCCGAGGCGACTGGTTGCTGTAGTGCTAGCAGGTCGACACAGTCACCTTCGAGTTCGAGATAGAGTTCGTTGATTTCCGCATCCCCGTGGATTACCGTCATCGCTGCTTCGTCATCCTTTGATTGCATCGCCAACAGTGCCGTCAGCAGTCGATCGCCCACGAGTTCGCCCATGTAGAGGACGTCACTCCGTAGTTGATCGAGTTGCTCCTGGTAACTCTCTCGCGCCATACGTATACCGTGGGCGTCCCCGTAATGTACTCTTCGGCAGGCAGAGATACCGCTGTGACGAGATTTATGACCCCACGCCCCCTCGAATGGCGTATGGAAGAGCAGGGACGGCTCGCCGAATCACTTGCCTACGAGCCACAAGTGACCGTTTCTGGGCCGACCCCGTTTACTGTCACGGCGGACACCATCGAAGAACTCGAGGTCCGAACGGTGGATGTCGAGATCATCTGTGCAACGGGAAGCAGTTATACGGCCGCCTGGACGGGCCCGACGGTCGGCTCCTTGCTGGACACCGCGTCCGTTTCGCCGGAGACGACCCATGTGGTCGTCGAATCTGCGGATGCGTATCGCGTCGTCATTCCCATCCGCGAAGCACTCGGAGGTGTTGTCTCCTACCTCAAAGACCGTGAACCGATCGGAGCACACCAGGACTACATGAATCGAATGGTGTCACCAGGTACCGAGGGTGCCAGAGACATCAAGGGCGTCTCGCGAATCGAGCCGAAGATCTTCGAGCCGGACGAGGAACCGGAATCGGCGGAAAACCTCTTCCCTGATGGCAAACGGTTCACCGCGAATCGGATCGAAAAAGACGACCTGGAGCAAGCCGAATAGCAATCAAAGTCAGATTCGACCGGGATGCCGACTGGGGTTTTAGAAGACGTCAGAGAGCTGATCGCTGACGGTCCGGATCCGTTCGATATCCGCTTCCATGGCCTCGAAATCACTCGTTAGTTCGGAGACGGTGTGTTGCATTTCCTCGAGGTCCGAGAGGCGTTCATCGAGTGCGTTGAGATCGCCCTCGACTCGTTCGAGGTCTTCGGTCGCCTCGAGTGATTCGAACGCCGCTTCAAGTGATTTGACAGTTGACTCGACCTGGTCGAGTTTCGATTCGAGCCCCCCGTACTTGGATTCGAGCTCCGAGGTGGTCGTCTCCAATTCCTCGTAGGCCCCTTCGAGGTCTTCGTGAGTAGCTTCGTGGTCCTCGTGTGCGGATTCGATGGTTCCAACGACTGTTTCCAGTTCGTTCGTTCGCTCTCCAAGTCCTTGTAGCTGGTCGGCGAGATCCTTCTGCCAGTCGACGAGTTCTTCCTGATCAGCTTCGAGGCTTTGGACAGTTTCCTCGAGGCTTTCGTGGCTTTCCAGGACCTCTTGATGAGCGGTTCGCATCGCGTCGAGGTCAGTTGTGCGGTCGGCGTATTGGTCGCTCAACGTTTCCTGGGTCTCCGTGATGTCTGTGACTGAATCGACGAGGGAATCCTGCTCGCTTGCGAGGTTCGAAACTGTTGCTTCCAGGTCCTCATGCGCGTCATCGAGGGCATCTTGTCCAGCTGCAAGGGCTGCCTGCTCGGAGACCAGATCCTCGATTGTCTCCTGGAATTCGCCTTGGTGTGCCGGCTGCTTGTCGAGTTTAGACTCGAGTGCTTCTTGGGCCGACGCGAGCTTCTCCATTTCGTCAACGAGTTCTTCGGATTCGTCTTCCAGCGCATCCAATCCGCCTTCGAATTCGGTGATGTCCTCTTGGACGTCACCGAATTCCGCTTGGAGGTCCGTAATATCGTTCTCGAGAGCCTCCTGACCCTCTTCAAGTTCAGTGATGGTCGCCTCGGGGACTTCGGTTCCTTTCTGGATGTCCGCCTGTTCCTCGAGAATCGCTTTCTGTTTGTCCTCGAGTTCGCGCTGACCGGATTCCAGGTTTGAAACGGTCGATTCGAGGTCGCTTACCTCATTTGCGATGACCTCCTGGATGTCGTCGCTCGTCCCGGCCAATTCGATGAAGTCCTCCAGTGCGCCAGTGTAGGCCTCGAGTTCCGAGACGCGGGACTGAAGATGGTCGAATTGGACCTGTTCGGTTCTGGTCGACTCCATGAGGGCATCAGCGAGGGTCGCCTGTTTCTCCTCGCTGACTGTGCCCGAATCGATTTCATCGATGAGCTGATCGACCAAGGACGCCTCGGCCGCTGGGTCCTCGGACTCACTTGAGTGGTTGTCTGTCCTTGGAACCGAATCGGACTGTGAATCTGTTTTCTGGGCCGCCACTTCAGCGACTGTCGGTTCCGAATCCGACGTGTCAGACGCGGTTTCCTCTCGCCTGCCACTCGACCCCTCGTCGGGGCTCGTCGAGTAGAGATCTTCACTCGTGCGCTCTTGGGTTTCGGTTCGCTCTGTCGTCTCAGACCCCTCTTGGGAATCGTCACCGTTAATCCCATTTCCGGCGGTGTCGACCCCCTCGTCGGTTGGTGTCTCCGAGGGCATGGATTGCATGGCCGACTCGGATTCACTCGACTCCGCCTCGTTTGGATTCGATCCCCCGATTATCTCGGCGTCGTCGTTGGGCAACTCGTGTCCTTCAGGGGTCAAACCAGTATTTGAGTCCGGTGTCGCCGAGTCACCTGTCAGATCTGACTTTGTTGCGGCCTGGCGCTCACTTGCCGATTCGCCGGTGGCCGGCTCCACCTCGATCGCTGGTTCGTCGAGGAGCGGACTCGGATCCGTCCGGTCGTCCATCCGAATCCCGTACACTGTCGTCATCGACTCGCCGGGGTCGATCTCACGCTCGAACCGAAGCGTTCCATCGCTTCTAGCGTTCCAGTCATCGCTGCCGTAGTCAGGGTGAAAGCCGATTTGATCGATGTCGAACTGTTCGGGGACTGACTCTGTCAACTCGAGGGCCACGGGTTCGTCCCGGTTGGATTTGATTGAAAGGGTCACTGCCGGGACCGGGAATCCCTCCGCGTCGAACGATTTACTCACTTGCACGCCGTCCACTTGGACGACCTGTTCCTCAGTCACGAGAACCACCTCGTCGTATCATGTCTATCACGGTCTAACGGGCGGTCACGCATAAAAGCCGCTTTCACGTGATGTCGATTCGGTCCCCGATCTCCAGGAGGTCGATGGTCTCTGGATACTCCCGGGACCGACGATGCTCGAAGAGGGCCGTCGGGTCGGCCGTCAGTCCCTTCCACATGTCCCAATGGCTCGGCAGCAGTCGATCCAGGTGGAGCGTTTCGGCGAGATCCATGAGCTGGGTCTCGTCGTTATACCACTTGGTCCGCTTTGGCTCCCGTGTTTCTTTGTCAGGAATGCGCCCCACACTTCCAAACGCCAGGATTCCCAGGTCGATGTCGTACGTCCGGCCAACGGAATCCATTTTTTCGCCTGGTTTCGTATCCCCGCCGTGAAAGACGGTCGTTCCGTCGTATTCGAAGAGATAACTGACCGGTTCGATGGCGTCAGGGTCCACAGCGGGTTCCACATGGACTGTGAGGGCCCCGAATTCGTGGGTCTCTCCGGGTGACACCACCTTGAATTGGTCCTCGAGAACCCCGTAGTTCTCGGTCCAGGCTTCCGTTTCACGGGCCTTCTCTACGCTCGCTCCTGGCCCGAGGAAGGGTGCGCCGGTTCCTGTGAGGATCGGTGCCTGGCTCGGTCCGTGGACGTGATCGGTGTGTTCGTGGGTTGCCAGGACTGCGTCTGCCTCGGTCACGTTCTCGGGTTCGAACGGGATCGGGATCATCCGGACCGTTCGTGGCGGATCACCTGTCCCTAGATACGGGTCGATAAACAGGGTCGTCCCGTCTCCGGCTTTGAGCACGAACCCGTTGCACCCCAGATACCACAGTGCGATCCCGTCCGGTTCCGCCTCCGCGACCGCCGTGGGGAGCCAGTCCCCCCAATCGCTATGAACCTCCATGATTGGGTGCAGGGGTGGACAGTCCTAAGCCACTTCGGGTTCCAGACGCCTGCTCCCGGACCGGGTGGGTTATCCCTTCGAAACGGATAGACCGGCGTAATGAGCGACTCCGAGGGCTGGGATGGCGATCTCAGGGACACTGGGCTCGCCCTCAAACACGATCGGGAGTGGGATTACGAACTCGACCGCGTCGCGGATGCTGTGGCAGAACGGGATGCCGATACGGTTGCCCTCCAGTTTCCGGAAGGGCTCAAACGACGGGCAGCGGGTGTCGCTGACGACCTCGACGAACTCCTCCCCGAGAAGGTGCGGATTTACATCTCAGGCGAGGCAAATTTCGGGGCCTGTGATCTCGACACCGATCTCATGCGACGATCCGACGTGTTCGTCCATTTCGGTCACTCTCCGATGGTCGAAGGCGGGGACGTCATCTACGTGCCACTCTTTTCGAACGTGGACGTCGAACCGATTCTCGAGGAAGCTGTGGGGCATCTCGAAGGGGACGAGGTGGGCCTGGTTACGACGGCCCAGCACATGAACAAGTTCGAAATGATGCAGTCGTTCCTCGAGGACCGTGGCTTTACGGTCCATACCAGGCGAGGAGACGAGCGCCTGACCCACGAGGGACAGGTCCTGGGCTGTAATTACGCCAGTGCAGAGGTGCCGGCCGATCAGGTCCTCTACGTTGGTGGGGGCGGATTCCACCCGTCCGGACTCGCAATGGACAACCCGGAAAAGCGTGTCGTGATCGCCGATCCGGTCAATAACGTCGTGAAACCGGCCTCTGCGGAGAAATTCATCAAACAACGCTACGCGGCGATCCACTCAGCGATGGATGCGGAGACGTGGGGGGTTATCGCGGGCACAAAAATTGGTCAGCGCCGACACGGGATTGCCGAAACGATCGTCGCCGAGAACGATGACGCCTATCTCATTACCCTCGACGAGATCACCCCGGACCACCTCCGCAACTTCGGTCTGGATGCCTACGTCAACACGGCGTGTCCCCGGATAACGACCGATGATGGGCCGCAGTTCGATCAGCCCTTGCTCACCCCACAGGAATATCGAATCGCCGTGGGTGAGGAACCGATGGACGCACTCGAATTCGACACCTTCGAAGGCACATGGTGATCGTGGGATTTCCACAGGAAGACACATGGGACTGAAATCGCAACTCGAGGCGGAGCTGCAGTCAGTTGCGGACTTCGAATCTCCAGAAGCGGACTTGGAACAATACCGAACCCCAGCCCAAGTGGCGGCCCATCTCGTTGCGCTTGCTGACCTCCAGGGGGACATCGAGGACCGGACGGTGGTCGACCTCGGAAGTGGAACGGGGATGCTTGCGCTTGGAGCGGCACTCCGGGCTCCAAAGCGCGTTGTGGGAGTCGAATTCGATGTAGGGGCGCTTTCACTCGCCCAGGAGAACGAATCCGTGCTGTCGGACACCGAATCCGTCGATTGGGTTCGGGGTGACGTGACCAACCTTCCGGTCGACCTGGCAGGGTCGACGGTCATCGCGAATCCACCCTTTGGCGCTCACGAAGACACTCGCCACGCGGACCGGGATTTCTTGGAGGGGATCGCGACGGGCGCCGCCGTCTCGTATACGATTCACAACTCGGGAAGTCGGGAGTTCCTCGAGGCGTTCACGATGGACAACGGCGGACGGATCACCCACGCCTACGGGGTCGAATTTCACGTCCCCAAACAGTTCCGCCATCACGAGGCCGAAAACCACGAGATTCAGGCCGAACTGTATCGGGTCGCGTGGGACGCCTGAGAAACCACCAAGTTGTGCGTTCGAAGTCTCTCCTGAGTTCGCGTCAGACGTGTCTCCGGATTACGAAAATGCGAGGAGAACGGTTCGCGCTGTAGCGCGGGGAGGAAGTCAAGCGCCCGAAGACCCACCTGTTCTCCCGCTCGAAGAACTATCTGTTTTCGCGCTCGAAGACCGGAACCCAAGTTTCGTTCTGTTCGACCCAGATAACTGATTCGTTGTTCACGATGGTGAGCGTCCCCAGGGTTGTCTCATTCGACGGCGAAGGAACTGTCACCTGATCTGGGAGGCTGGCAACAGTCGAGCTATTCGTGGCCGTGGCTTCGATCACGAACGTTTCGTTCGACGGCTCAATCGATAGTTCGTGTCCGTTGACGACGGTATTTGCCTGAGCTTGTTCGCTCTCGAACAGGGCGGTTTTGGCTCCATCAGGTGGCTTTGCTGTCACGGAAAACGCAGAGCCACCTCCCGCGGCTCGCCACCCAGTTCTGGTGACAGTGACTTCTTCCCGCCACCCGAGTCCACCGACGGTAATCGTCGACTGGCCTGCGTTTTGGAGTCGACCCGCGGGGACGGCCTCAGTCCAGAGATGCCGCTTTTCGTTTGTGACGATAACCCCTGTGGCGGTGGGGGGTGACGGTGTTTCCAAGTCGGAGATATTGATCGGGTCGAAGCGTGGATCAACCACTTCATCACCGTAGCCGATTTCGTACCCATCGACTGATACAGTGGCTCCTGGTGCGCCGAGTTCGGTGGTCGAAGCGGTCAGGTTAATCGGCATGGCGATCACGCCCATCAGAAGGATTGGAAACACGACGAGTCCAAGTGAGACCTGCCGAGCGCTGAGATCTGCGATCGGTGACTCGTGGAGACTTCCAGCAATCGTCACCAAGAGGGCGACGCCGACGACAATGACGACTCCTGGTCCCCGAAACAGTTGGTACGAGCTGGAGCCCTGATACCACCACACGGCCCAGAGAGTCATGGAACTCCCCATGAGAAGACTTGCCGGGAAGAGCCGCCAGGGGTTGATTCCAGGGGTTTCTGCCCGTCGCCACTGAAGGGCAAGCCCGAGTCCGACCCCGAGAAGCAGTCCGAGGAGATGTGCTTGAATTGCTATATTTGCCCACCAGGGGCTCCCATAGGAGGTTCCGGCTGAGGCCGTAACGATCGGGTCCCGTAGCGCCCAGACGACTGTGTCCAGGAATTCCCTTGCAACGAGGCCCACGACTGTCAGAACGGGAAAGTAGACGAGGGCGAATCCGACGGCGGCAAATCCCACCCCGGAGAATCCGATAATTGGTCCCCACGCGAACAGACTCGTCACCAATGCGACCCCAAACACGACGACCGGGACGAAGAGTATGGCTCGAAGGTACGGATTCCTTCGAAGCGATCCGAAGGCTGCGTTCCCTCGACCCACCGGGAAATGGGACATCGCGTATTCGGCGATCGTGCCGAATACGAGAAATCCAGTGAGATTCCCGATGAGATGGCCGACGTTCTGGTGAGCCAAAGGTGCAGTTGCCATGCCCAGCGGATAGCGGAGCGACCAGGACGTAAACGGGAGTGTTAGGACACGTCGGTGGCCCCAGCCACCCTGGACGAACAGGAAAAATCCGGCGACCAGCAAAATCGTCAGCAGTGTTCCGAGTGGGAGGCCAAAGAGGAGTCGAGAACGAAGCCTGTTGGCAAACTCCCTGGCAGAGGCCCCCATCGAGTAGACCACTGAGGCCGCCACCAGGCCAGCCAGAATTACAGCCACTCTGGCCCCGAGTATGAGCGGGTCCATACCGACTCCTCTCCGCGGGGCCCCTAAATCCCTCCGGACCGTCTCGCTTGCAGGCCGACCAGGGTCGAAACGTTCAAACGACTCACTGGACTACTCGCGAGCATGGATCTTCGGGTCATCGAACGGGGAGAATCGGAACTCGTCATCGAAATCGCCGGCGAGGATCATACGTTCATGAACGTCCTCAAGGGAGCCTTGCTCGAGGCCGAAGACGTCTCAGCGGCGACCTACGACATGAATCCGGAACAATCAGGTGGGCAAACCGAACCCGTCCTGACGATCAAAACCGAGGACGGGACGGACCCACTCGACGCACTTGAGGCGGCTGCAACTCGGATCAAAGACCAACTGACGGACTTTCAGAACGCGTTCGAAGCGGCGGCCTAAGTCGAATCAAACTGTTCCGTTCCCCCGTTTCACAGTCGGACCGGGATGTCCTGTTCGTCGAGATATTCTTTCGTTTCCTGGATCGTGTACTCATCGAAGTGGAAAATAGAGGCGGCCAGCGCGGCGTCAGCCCCGACGTCGAACACCTCGTCCATGTGCTGGGGACTCCCACAGCCAGAGGAGGCGATCACGGGCGTCGAAACGGCCTCCGAGACAGCCTTCATCAAGGGGAGATCGTAGCCATCTTTTGTCCCATCCTGATCAATCGAATTGATAAACATCTCGCCGGCCCCTCGCTCTTCGGCCTCGCGAACCCATTCGAGGACGTCGAGCCCGGTCCCCTTTCGCCCGCCGTGAATCGTCGCCTCGAACCAGACCGATTCGCCGTCGATTTTGACGTAGTGTTGTCCTTCCTCGTCGTATCGACGTCTGGCATCGACGCTGATGAGGATACACTGATTGCCAAAGGCCTTGGCACCCTCAGTGATGAGTTCGGGGCGCTCGATTGCTCCGGTGTTGATTGAGACCTTGTCGGCACCAGCGCGGAGTGTTTCCCTGATGTCCTCGACGGTTCTGATGCCCCCACCGACAGTCAGGGGAATAAACACCTCGTCTGCGACTCGTCTGACTGTATCGAGCATGGTTTCACGCCCTTCTGCCGAGGCCGTAATGTCGAGAAAGACGAACTCGTCGGCTCCCGCCTCATTGTAGCGCTTTGCCATATCGACCGGATCGCCAGTATACTCCAGGTCCTCGAATTGCACACCCGTATACACCGCTGCATTCCCCTCATCGTCGGTATCGACATCAATACAGGGTATAATGCGTTTGGTCAGGGTCATCGGTTTCCCTCCACCCTGCCTATCACACGGCCGGCACTCGAATCCATACTGAACGTGTGCGGACCGCGAGTAAATAGGCTACCGGTTAGCGCAGTCCCCGGCTATGGTCCCTCCCTTTGTGGACCCTCTGTCAGATTCCGATAATTGCGTTGCACTCCGGACAAACTGTCGCAATGGCCTGCGACGGCTCTTCGGTTTCACTCTCGACTTCTGTCGAGGGGTTCAATTCTATCATTTCCGCATCGACGTGAGTGATTTCGGACTTGCAGGTTGGGCAGCGTGCCATACCTATTTCTGGCCATAGAGGAGTTTAAGCGTATTGTCAAATGTGCTTGGATAGGACCAACTCATGCTGTAGTTCTCAGGAGGACGAGACTGGGTTTTCTCAGGAAACCGCGATCAGTTTTCGACAGGCCTTCGATACAGCAAAGTAATCGGAGCCTCCACGTTCGGACATGGACGATGAGGAATCCGCCGAAACCGAAGAGGGCCGTGTCACCGCACCAATGCAGCCCTTCGGATCGCGTGAGGTAACCATCGGCTTCGTAGTCCTGGCCATCGGGCTTTTGCTGGCGGTCGTGCTCCCGCTAGCGTTCTAAGCCCGGATCAGTTTCGGGACCGCCAAAACTTGCTGTTCAGCCGAGGGCTTCGAGGGTCGACCGGAACTCTGCGAGTGTCGCTGTATCGTACGAGACTGTCTCTTCCGCAGCGTCCACGGTCACGTCCAGCTTGGCCCTCGCAGTTGCCGACCCGATATCAAGGACTTCCAGCGTCTCGCCTACGGCTGATTCGAGTGCATCTCGATCGGTGGTCTCGACGACGATGCGCCCTGGCGCTTCGGAAAACAGCGTTTTGGCGTTCGGCACGTTCACCTCAACGCCACCCGCCTCGTGAACCATTTCGGCGAGCGTGACGATCAAGCCGCCATCGCTGACGTCGTGGACGGCCACTGTACTGTCGAGCCCCGCGACCGTTTTGATCGCCTCAATGCGGGCCTTCGGATTCTCCGGGAGTTCCGGGAACCGATCCGCGCCGCCGATTTGGGCCAGGAGTTCTGAGCCCCCAAGTCGCTCCTCAAACCCACCGAGCAGTACTAGTTCACCCGCTCCCTTCGCGGCGAGAGTTGGCGCGTCGAACGACGGGGCCGTCCCGATCATTGCGAGAGTGGGGGTGGGTGGAATCGGGCCGACGTTCGAATCATTGTAGAGGGAGACGTTGCCACCGACCACCGGGATGTCCAGATCCGAACAGCCGTCTGCGAGGCCGTCGACAATCGCCGCGAACTCCCCGTACACGTCAGGTTTCTCTGGGTTCCCGGCGTTGACACAGTCGACTGTTGCGAGTGGTTTCGCCCCCTTCGCCGCAAGGTTCGTCGCGTTCTCGATGGCCGTTGCATAGGCCCCTTCGTAGGGTGCCGTCTCGGTCCAGGTGGGTTCTGTCCCCGAGGTGAAGGCCAGTCCTTGGTCGGCCTCTCGAATCGCCAGGATGCCGGCGTCGTCACCCGGTCGGAGGGCTGTTCTGGTGCCGACTTCGTGGTCGTACTGGCGGTAGACCCACTCGTCACTTGCGGTGTTTGGACTACTGATCACCGTCTCTGTGGCCGATTCAAGATCGATAGCAGGAAGGTCCGGTTCAGGTTGGGTGGGCTCGATGCTTGGGAGGTCGTTCATCGGAGCGCCATCAGCGACGAACTCGGCTGGAACATCGACGACGGTCTCTCCCTCGAAGTCACACACGTATCGACCGGTGTCCGTGGTTTCCCCAATGACCGAGACCTCGAGATCGAAGGTATCAGCGACAGATTCTACTGACGGCACGTTCTCCGGGCGGACTTCGTAGACCATTCGCTCCTGGGACTCCGCGAGGAGAATCTCCATTGCGTTCATGTTCGTCTCACGGAGGTGGACTGAATCCAGGTCGATATCGGCTCCCAGCCCGCCCTTTGCGATCAGTTCAGAAGATGCGCCCCCAAGTCCTGCTGCACCGAGGTCCCTGGCGGATTCGACCAGGTCCCCCTCGACGAGTTTCTCGTTGGCCTCGATGAGGAGTTTCTCCGTATACGGGTCTCCCACCTGGACCGCTGGCCGGTCCTCCGTTTCTGCGTCCTCGCCGAGGTCCTCGCTGGCGAAACTCGCCCCGCCGAGCCCGTCCCGACCGGTGGCATTGCCAACCAGGACGAGTTTATTCCCCGGTTCGCTTGCCTCCGCTGTAAGCAGTCGCTCGTCGTCCACGAGGCCGACACAGGCGACATTGACGAGGGGGTTCCCTTCGTAGTCCGGATGAAACCGGGTGCTCCCGGTGATCGTCGGGACGCCGATGGAATTCCCGTAATCGCTGATCCCTTCGACGATGCCCTCGAGAAGGTATCGGGGATGTTCCTCGTCGAAGTCCCCGACATACAGCGAGTCGGCCAGTCCGATGGGATACGCCCCCATCGAGATGATGTCCCGGACGATTCCGCCGACGCCGGTGGCGGCCCCATCGTAGGGATCGACGTACGATGGGTGGTTGTGGCTCTCGATGCCGAACGCGACGTAATTCTCCTCGTCGAGGGCCACGACTGCGGCGTCGTCGCCTGGACCGACGACGACCTGTTCCCCGTCGCTCTCGAACGCCCCTAATAGGTGTCGAGAGGATCGGTAGGCACAGTGTTCGCTCCAGAGGTTCTCGAAGAGTGCGGCCTCCGGTCTCGTCGGTTCGCGATCGAGGGTGTCCGTGACCAGTTCGAGGTCCGGATCGGCCAGAGTCATTCATCTCGATGGACATCGCGGTCGATTATAGGGTTTCTCATGTCCACAGTTTTGGATACACCTCGACCGATTCGTTTTTGATTCCCGGCCACAAAGCCGACCTCGTGCTTACCGTCGAGCTTCACGCGCATTCGGAAGGCTCCTACGACGGCCGGGACCAGGTCGAGATGCTTCTTGAGCAGGCCGCTGCAGTGGGTCTCGACGCTATTGCAGTCACCGACCACGACGTGTTTGCAGAAAGTGAACGGGCGGTCGCCCTGGCGCCCGAGTTCGATCTTATCGGTATTCCAGGGATGGAGGTCACCTCTGCGGCTGGGCACGTCCTGGCACTTGGGATCGATCGAAAGATTCCGGCCGAACTCCCCTTCAGTGAGACGATCGAGGCGATTCACGAAGCCGGTGGTATTGCTGTCGTCCCGCACCCGTTTCAAAAATCACGGAGCGGGGTCGCACCGAACATTTCGCGGGAGGCACTCAGTACGGCCGACGCCATCGAAGTTTACAACTCACGGTTGCTAACCGGCCGGGCTAATCGGAAGGCCGAATCCTTCGCCGAGGACCAACAATTGCCCCAGACTGCCGGTTCGGACGCGCATATCGCGGAACTCGTCGGACAGGCGGTCACCGCCGTCGACGCCCAGACCGAATCTGCACAGGGGATCATCGACGCTATTCGCGAGGGCAAAACGACCGTCGAAGGACGGCGCACGCCGTGGCATATCAGCTTCCGCCAGGCGGCCGGTGGGGCCAAACGACGGGTGAAAAACCGACTCGCGAGTTTCTTCTAAGTGCGGGTATCGAAACTCTTACCGAACGACCACCCCTTTCCGCTCGTATGTCAACCGAGCCTGTCGACACAGCGGACGTCGAGCGGGTGGCGTCACTCGCCCGGGTCGAACTGGACGACTCGGAAATCAGTGCGTTTGCCACGCAGTTCCAGGAGATCCTCGATTACTTCGACGCGCTGGAAGAAGTTCCGGACGTGGACTCGGAGCCCGAACTCGTGAACGTCATGCGAAATGACGAGGTTCAGGAGTCACTCTCCCAGGACGAAGCCCTGCAGAATGCTACCGAGAGTGAGTCGGGCCGCTTCAAAGGGCCGCGTGTGTCATGAGCCTGAACGCGTTCATCACCCGGACGGAGATCGAAAGTGAGGCCGCGGGCCCGCTTGCCGGACAAAGGATCGCGGTCAAGGACAACATCAGCACCGAGGGCATTCGCACGACCTGTGGCTCCGAAATGCTCGAGGAGTACGTCCCGCCCTACGACGCCACGGTAGTTTCGAAGCTGAAAGACGCGGGGGCAACGATCGTCGGGAAGACGAATATGGACGAGTTTGGGATGGGGACGACAACCGAAACCTCCGCCTTTGGACCGACGAAAAACCCGGTCGACGAAGACCGCGTCCCGGGTGGCTCATCCGGGGGGAGTGCCGCCGCCGTCAAAAACGGGGAGGCTGACCTGGCGCTGGGCACTGATACCGGTGGTTCGATTCGCTGTCCAGCGGCGTTCACCGGAACTGTCGGCATCAAGCCCACGTATGGCCTCGTCTCCCGATACGGACTGGTCGCGTACGCGAACAGTCTCGAACAGATCGGACCGATCGCGCCCTCGGTCGAGGAGGCAGCGGACCTCCTTTCGGTCATCGCCGGTCCCGACGAGCACGATGGGACGACCCGCGAAGCGGGCAAAGATATGAACTATGCTGCAGCAGCGGATGGGGATGTCGACGGGTTGCGGATCGGGATTCCGACGGAACTACTCGAGGGCAGTGATCCGGTGGTTCGAAAGCGATTCGAAGTCGGGCTCGAACAACTCCGAGAGCAGGGCGCGGAAACCGTCGAAGTCGAGTTGCCCTCAGTCGAATACGCTGTGGCCGCCTACTACGTTATCGCGATGTCCGAGGCATCGTCGAACCTGGCTCGATTCGATGGGGTCCGCTTCGGGACCGCTGGTGGTTTCGACGGTGATTGGAACGAATCTTTCGCGGCCGCCCGCTCTGCAGGATTTGGGGAGGAGGTCATTCGGCGGATTCTCCTGGGCACCTTCGCGCTCTCAGAAGGCTACCACGACAAGTATTACAAACAAGCACAGGAGGCCCGATCCTGGGTCAAACAGGACTTCGATGCGGCTTTCGAGGAGGCCGACGTGTTGGCGACCCCGACGATGCCGGTGCTTCCGCCGAAACTCGGTGAAAGTCTGGAGGACCCGCTGCAAATGTACCTCATCGACGCGAACACGGTGCCAGTCAACCTGGCGAACCTGCCGGCGATTTCGGTGCCGGTTGGCGAGACGGATAGCCTCCCAGTCGGCTTTCAACTGATCGGGCCAGCGTTCGGAGAAAAACAGATCATACGGGCCGGCAGCGCACTGGAGTAGGGTCCGGCCGGCATCGTCGATAGGTGCGCTACTCTTCGTAGACCAGATTCATAATCCACTGCGAGAAGCGATCAGACTCGGGATCGGCGTTTTCCTCGCCGACAAATGGCGAGAGCATGTCCCCAGCCATCATCAGCGAGAAATCGAGGTCTTCTTCGATAACCACGGCTTCCAGAAGATAGGTCGTGTTCCCGTTATGGACGGTTTGCTCGCGCTCGATCAGGCCTCCATCTTCGAGTTTGGTGGCAAGCCGACTCCCCTTTCGCGAGGAGACATCGAGTTCCTTCCAGAATTCCGACTGATGGATGGCCCCCCGCTCCCTGACGAGTTCGAGGGCGTCCCGCTCGTCCTCGGAGAGATCGCTTTCGATGGATGACGCGCTCATTGGTTGATTCTCCCGGCGAAACCGTTTAAAGGTTCAGTATTACACATTGGCCACAGGGCCTTTGAGTGAAGACTCCCGGGGCCACCGACTGGCCCAGCGTCAGGTTTCTTCAGTCAGTAATCGCTCCCGAAGTGCAGCCCGATCCACGGTCCCCGAGGCAGTTCTCGGGAGCGAGTCGAGGATGGAGACAGTCTTCGGGAGCTTGTAATCGGCCAGTTGCCCACGCAGGCGTTCCCGGATCGTTTTAGCCATCCGCTCTGAGGAGGCCTCCGTTTCATCGACTACAACCGCTGCGGCCACGCGTTCACCCCATTCGTCGTCTGGAAGCCCTAATACTGAGACCGCTGAAACTGGGTGTGTGCCCCGGATTGCGGCCGCCACTTCTCTGGGTGAGACGTTTTCCCCACCAGTGACGATCAGATCGTCGATCCGACCGGTGACGACCAGCAGGCCACGTTCGGTCAGGAATCCTCGGTCCCCAGTTCGAAGGTGGTCGTCGGGGTCCCTTTCGGTTCCGTCCACCCCGCCGGGACTGACGATCGGCCCAGAGACCGTGATTTCGCCGATTTCGCCTGGCGGGACCGTCTTGTCAGTATCGTCTTGGATTGACACGGTCGCCGCCTGTACTGGTCGGCCCACGGTGCCGGGCCTCGTTTGAAGTTCCGCTGGCGTCGCCGTGGCGATGCCAGAGGCCGTTTCAGTCATTCCGTAACTCGTGTAGAGTGGTATGTCGTTTTCGAGGGCCCGCTTCGTTAGTGCAGGTGCTGTAGCAGCGCCCCCGACAAGGACGAATCGAAGCGATTTGGGGACTCCAGGCTCCTCAAGCAGTCGCTCCAGCATCGTTGGGACCAGTGAAGCGCCCGTGATGTCGTATTCGTCCATCGCTTGGGCTGTTTCTGTGGCGTCGAAAGAGCGACGAAGGACAGTCGTTGCCCCCAGCATCGCGGTTCTGATCGGGATCGAGAGGCCACCTGCGTGGTAGAGTGGGAGGTCGAGGAGCCACCGATCCGTGGGATTGGCCTCAAGCCGTTGTACGGTCGAGGCAGCACTAGCACCGAGATTTCGCCCCGTCAAGCGCACTCCTGTCGGCGTCCCAGTGGTCCCTGAGGTAAACAGAATCACGCGAGTTTCGTCGATAGCGCGGCTGTTTCCGGAGCGAGACGGTTGGGCCGGCTCTGTCCGGTCGGTTGTGGAATCGGTGGCAAGCGTTGTTGTGTCCACTGTTGGCACGGGGAGCTCATCCGTTTCGACATCGAAAATCGAGGTTTCGGGACTGGTGAGACAGAGATGGGTGTCCGCGCGCTTACAGCGGGACCGAATTTCTGCTGCTGGTTCACCTGGATCGAGTGGAACCAGGGTCCCATTAGCCCGAAAAACACCCCAAACCGTGGCGATTGCGTCCGGGCTCCTGGACATGATTAACCCAATCCGATCACCAGGTTTGGTGTCATGATCTGTGAGTTCGCTGGCGATACGATCTGCCCAGTCATTGAGCTTGGCATACGACCACGTCCTCCCTGATTTGGCGTCGATGAGTGCGGGGTGGTCCGGCCGCTCTCGTGCCGCTTGTCGGAGGTACTCATCCATCGATTGTCACCCCCTCGATACCGAGACCCGGGTCAGTCGGCGGTTCGATAGCGCCATTTCGGACTGGCGCGGGATCCGGAGCGAGATCCGTTTCGAACCGTTCGGCAGTCGCCAAGCCGGAGGGTGGCAGGTTCTCGAGGGACGCTGCGAGGTGAACGGCACCCATTCGCCCGACAGCGCTCTCGAAAATCGAGGTTACCACCGGTGTTGCCCCAGCCTGTCGAACCCGTTTTGTCAATCCTCGCGCGATGTCAATTCCACCAATTGCCATCGGTTTGAGCACGTACACATCTGCAACGTCTTTACGGAGTAGGGTGGTGACCACGGTTTCAGCAATGCTTTCGTCGAGGGCAATTCCTGTTCCACTGCCTCGCAATTGCCCATGTGCACGCGTTTGCTCGACTGGCAAGGGCTGTTCGACGTAGGACAACCCGAATGAAGCGGTCTCCGAAAGGAATTGTTGGGCGTCTGCCCTGTTCCAGGCACCGTTTGCGTCTGCACGGAGTTCGATGTGAGAACCCACCGTTTCCCGGACAGACCGGAGCCGTCGGACATCTCGGTCAATCGAACCGGCTCCGACTTTGAGTTTGATGGCCGGGAAACCGGCCCGTTTGGCGACACCTGCTCTCTGGGCTGTTTCTGTGGCTGTCCCATCACCAATGGTCGCATTGACGGGGACCTGTCCGGTTGCCTGGCCGCCAAGCAATCGATAGAGCGGCGTTTCTTGTTGCTTTGCTTCCAGATCCAGTGCTGCTAACGAGACCGCATGTCTCGCTGCTGGATAACGGAGCCGCCCTTTGGTTGTCTTGGAGACGACTCGGAACGCTCTAGGCCACCCTGCATCCGTGTAGGCCTTTGTGGCACGTTCCAGGGCCTGTTTGCACGCTTCGAATGATTCCGTGAACGGATGGAGTGGCGTTGCCTCTCCTAGCCCCGTTGGACCAGTACCGACCTGGAACAGAACCCCCTGTCTCGTGTGGAGAGTTTCACGGGCCGTTTGCAGTGGCGGATCGAGTTTCAGTTCGAACGAGTCAATTGTTGCGCTCATAGGACCAATCCAAGTGCAAAGAGGCCTCCAAAGGCGGCCACGAGTTGTCCGGTTCGTTCGAGTGCCGGATTGAGTTCGGCCGTGTTTCGACCCGTCAACACCATGCGCGTCGCGGAGATGGCAAGCGGGAGACTGAGGAAGGGAAGCAAGACGACTGGACCGATCCCTTGGGTGAGGAAAAACCAGACTGGGACCGCATAGGCAACGGCGGTCAACAGCACATATTCCACTCGACTCCATCGGTACCCAAGCAGGACAGCGAGAGTTCGTTTGCCCCCTTCGCGGTCGTCCTCGATGTCCCGAATGTTGTTTACGACCAGGATATTCGTGACCGGGCCGGCCATCGAGAGGCTGGCAACGAGTGCAGAGAGTGGCAGCGTTTCGGGCTGGATTGTGAGCGGGATCGTTTCCAAAAGCAGGGCACTCGCCTGGACGTAATAGGTTCCAGTCACGGCGATGACGCCGAAAAACAGGAACGCAAAGAGATCCCCAAGCGCGTGTGAGCCGATGGGATAGGGACCCCCGGAGTACGCAAAGCCGCTGGCGATGCTCGCCAATCCGATAATGACGATCGGAAGGCCACCGATCGAGACCAGGTAAATCCCGATCAGAAAGGCCAGCCCGTAACTGAGCACTGCGGCCCCAAAAACGCGCTTAGCGGGGATGAGGCCGGATTGACTCACACGGACATAGCCCGCCGATTCGTCGGAATCCACCCCTTTCTCGTAGTCGAAGTAGTCGTTCGCGAAGTCCGTCCCTGTTTGAAGCAGGAGCGCACCAAAGAGCGCGGCGATGGCCGGCAGTGGTGCAAACACCCCTTCGTGAACGGCCAGAGCCGTGCCGACGACCACTGGCGATGCTCCAGCCGGTTTCACATGTGGTCGGGCCGCGATGACCCATGCCCGCCACCGGGGAATATCTCCCGGGCCAGGCGACCGGTCCTCGTCGCTCATTTCAGTAATGCCACGGGAAGTCCTCGAAGGACGGCTCCCGGTTTTCGAGGAACGCGTCCCTGCCCTCCGCGGCTTGATCTGTCATATACGCGAGTCGGGTCGCCTCGCCCGAAAACACCTGCTGACCGACCAATCCGTCGTCGATGCCGTTGAACGCATATTTGAGCATTCGAATCGAGGTCGGACTCTTCTTCGAGATCGTTTCGGCCATCTCGAGTGCCCGGTCTTCCAACGCCTCGTGTGGGACGACCTCATTGACCATTCCCATTTCGGCAGCGGTCTCCGCGTCGTAGGTTTTCCCGAGGAAAAATATCTCGCGGGCGCGCTTCTGACCGACTTGTCGAGCCAGATAGGCCGAGCCAAATCCACCATCGAAACTGGCCACATCCGGGTCCGTCTGCTTGAACTTCGCTTCTTCGTCGCTCGCGATGGTCAGATCACAAACTGCGTGGAGGCTGTGTCCGCCCCCAACTGCCCAGCCGGGGACGACGGCTATCACCGGTTTTGGGAGGTGACGGATCTGCCGCTGGACCTCGAGGATGTGTAGTCGTCCTGTCGAGGCCTCACTTTCGTCTCCGTACTCGTATCCATCGGCCGAGCGAACCGACTGGTCGCCACCTGACGAGAACGCCCACCCGTCATCGTCCGGAGAGGGGCCGTTTCCAGTCAACAACACGGCGCCAACGTCTGTTTGGCGTTTCGCGTGATCCAGGGCAGTCGCGAGTTCGTCGACCGTTTGGGGCCGGAACGCGTTCCTGACTTCCGGCCGGTCGAAGGCGATGCGGACCGCACCTACCTCACGGGCCCGGTGATAGGTAATATCCGAAAAATCGAGCCCGTCAACGGGTGTCCACCGATCGGGATCGAAGAGCGTCGAGACCATTACTCGTCAGGAATACCGCGGCCTAAAAAAGGCTCCCGCTGTGCTCGTCGGTTATTCGTTGAGCCGATCTTCGACCGTCTCACGTATCGAGTTCCGGATTTCATGGCTTCGTTCGGCGTCAGTCCGCACTTCCAAGACCTGTGTGCCTGGGGAATTGGCGCTTTTGGCGACTGCCTCACCCACGGTTTCCGGCTTGATCGTGTCGAACTCCAAGTCGTACAGCGCTTCGGTGGCCGAGAAATCGAGATTGTGTGGGGTTTTGAACTGCGACTCAAACGGCGGGTCGAAATCTGCGATCGGGAGCATGTGGAAGATTGCACCCCCATCGTTGTTGACGAGGACGATGGTCGCGTCGAGGCCGAACCGACCGAGAGCGATGAGGCCATTCATGTCGTGGAAGTAGGCCAGGTCACCTGTCACGGCGATAAGCGGATCTGGTGTTGCTTTCCCAGCCCCGAGGGCGGTGCTGAGGATTCCATCGATGCCGCTTGCACCGCGATTTCCGAGAACAGTGAGAGCCGCCTCTTGGGGCTGTCCAAAGCGGTCGAGGTCCCGGACGGCCATACTGTTCGAGACGAAGATCGTCGCGGGGTCGGGCGCTTCTCGGGTGACCTGCCCGAGAACGGTTCCTTCCGAAGGACGATATTCTGCTGTATTCACTGCCTGCCAGTGGACTGTTTCTGCCCGATCGAAGCGCTCTTTCCAGGCGGTTGACGGGGCCGCATCGATCGGGTCGAGGGACTCAACCAATGGGCGGACCGCGGAGTGGACGTGATCGGTCGCAGTAAACGTGGCCTCTTGCCAGCCACCGGCCGGGTCGATCAGGAACTGGCGAGTCGCGCTGTCCCGAAGATACTGTCTGAGCGGTTTCGACGTCGGTGAGGCGCCGAACCGGACGACGACATCGGGGTCGGGCCACGATGCGGTTGCTGTGGTCCCCAAATACCCGTCATAACCCCCAAATACCTGTGCCTCCGCTAAATGGTCGCCGAATCTCATATTCGAAAGTGGATCGGCGAGAAGCGGGAATCCAGTCTGCGTTCCTAGTTTAGCGATAGCCGCTTGGCGATCAGGATCTGGTGCGAGAGGTCCCGCGACGAGCAAACCCCGGCTGGCATTTTCGATGGCTTCGGTGAGGTCCGAGATTGCCGCAGGCGCGGGCCTGACTGTTCCGCGATGTGTTTTGACCGCTGTCCCTTCTTGACTCCCCGTGTCGGCCCATTGTTCGATTGCGGCTTGTTCGGTCGGTTCTTCGACCGGCGCGAGCGGTTTTCGCAGCGGGACGTTGAGATGAACTGGTCCAGCATTTGGGGGCTTGGCTGCTCTGACGGCCCTGGCGACGGTCGTGCGAAGTGAGCGACGGGTCCGAGGTCGAGCATCCGGGGTGGGAAGGGTTCGGGCGAATCGAGGCGCGTCTCCATAGAGGTCGTGTTGATCGATCGTCTGATTTGCGCCACTATCCTGCAATTCTGGCGGGCGGTCCGCGGTGAGAACGACCAGTGGTGTTCGAGAATGATGGGCTTCCACGACTGCCGGGTGGAAATTCACCGCGCCCGTTCCAGATGTCGAAACGAGAACGCCGGGCTCACCGGATTGTTTGCCGTATCCTAGAGCGTAAAATCCCGCCGAGCGCTCGTCGAGATGCGTATCGATTTCGGCCCCGTCGGCTCCGGCGGCGGCCACGGTCAGCGGCGTCGAACGGCTGCCTGGTGCAATGACGAACTGGGCAAGTCCACTTGCCACGAGTTCCCCAACGAGGTTGTTCGCCCAGAGGGTACTCAGGTTTGGGGCACTCATTCGAGGACCTCCCGGATCGGCTCGAACTTCGCTTCCAGTTCGCTCCATTCCGTCTCGGGGTCGCTTCCGGCCACGATACCGTTCCCCGCGAATAGGGTGGCTCGACCTGGTTTGGCGAGTGCAGATCGAATGCCGACCGCGAAGGTTCCATCACCATATGCATCGAACCACCCGACTGGCGCACCATACCATCCCCTGACCGTCGATTCGATTTCGGCGATGGTGTCTCTAGCCGCTGCAGTCGGCAGGCCGCCAACTGCCGGTGTCGGGTGGAGAAGTTCGACGAGATCGAGGACATGGACGTCTTGGGGCAATGAGGCGGCGATGGGTGTTTGCAGGTGATGGACGTTCGCCAGCGTTCTCACTGTTCGGCTGCCGACCTCGACTGTTGCACCGAGTTCCCGCAATTGCTCGGTAATGCGGTCCGCAACCAGATCGTGCTCGGTCGCGAGCGTTTGATCGCCCAACAGGCGCTTAGTTTGAGCTTGGTCGCCAGCCAAATCTGTCCCACGTTTGACCGTGCCGGCCAGCGCTTCAGTGCTGAGTGACCGGCCCCGTTTTTCGACGAGCCGTTCCGGCGAAGCTCCGAAAAACGTCGTGTGTGTTTTTGCTGACGGTTCGGCTGTGGGAGCTGTAAAGCTGAACCGATAGCATTTCGGATACCGGGTTTCGAGATCGGCTAACACTGATCCGATATCCAGTTTGCCATCGAGTTTGAGATCGAACGCTTCGGCAAGGACCGCCTTCTGTAAGTCGCCCTTGGCGATGATGTCACGAACTGCCCGTACGCGGTCGGTCCACGTCGACTGCTCCGCGCGGAGCCCTTCGGGGTCCGAACGAACGGAATCACTCGGTTGAGTGTCTGCCGGGGCGGTCGGTGCTGAGCCAGATTGTTGGTCCGGCGTGTCTTGGCTTCCCTCTCCCGCTTCTTCGAGGTCATAGACGGTTTTGGCAAGCCGATCCGTGGTCGCTCCCTGTCCGAACCCAGTGATCCATGTTCGGTCCTCTGAAAGGGTGATCTGGACAGCCGGCAACAGGAATCCTGCCGGCTCGAACTCGGACCAGGGGTCGGCCAACCTGGGTGTGTCGAAGAAGGAAAACCCCCCGAACAACCGTGGCCGGGCAGGAAGTGGAATCCCGTCCTGTTCAACCCTGTCGAAAAGCTGACGACCCTTCGCCTTAACAGTTTGAAATCGGTCCGGGCCGCTGCCGCTAACCCGTGCCGCCCGGCCACTGGCGAGGAGGGGCGGGTGATTGGGGCCTGCCCACACAGCTGTCACCTCATCGAGTGCGTTAATTGCGTCTTGCAGCGCCACTGGGTGGGTTTTACGGACGCCTGTTTCGATGGGGCGATCTCCCCCTGTTGGGTTGCTTACGTCCATTGCCATGCGTTCTGCCTCTTGGTTTCCGTGTGAAATCGGCTGTGTTGGGACCTCCCCTGCATGTCCTAGCTGTACCGTTCTTCGGCCCAGGGATTCGCGGTGACTGAATAGCCCCGTTTCTCCCAGTAGCCACGGACCGGCTCGGTTCGAAATTCGATCTCGGTGACCCACTTGGCCCCTTTGTACGCGTACTTGTGCGGGGTAATCAGTCTGAGTGGGCCGCCGTGTTCGCGGTCGAGCGGTTCGCCGTCGTGTTCGAAGGTAAGTAGCACCTCATCTCGGAGACAGTCCGACAGTGGGAGATCCGTCGTGTATCCATCGGCCGCGTGAAAGAGGACATGCGCTGCATCCGGATCGATGTCCAGCATTTCTGCTAGTTCGGGGACGGGTACCCCAGTGAACTCATGGTCAAAGGAACTCCAGCCAGTGACACAATGCACGTCCTGTCGCTGTGTCTCGGTTGGGAGGGCTTGCACCTTCTCCCAATCGAAGGTCCGTGGCGTGGAGACGGCTCCTGTGACCGAGAGGGTCCATGTTTCCTGATTTGTCGCCGGGACTTCACCTTTCGTGAAAACGGGGAACTCCGACGTCCGACGTTGCCCTGGGGGGAGCCGGTCCCGGCCGAACTCCTGGTAGAGGTCGGTCACGTCCCTGACAGTCATATCAATACTTTTGTCGGCGAGGATTAGTTCCTTGTGGTCCGGGTTATCTAGGGGAAGTACTGCCCGTCAGTCTTATGAAGGGAGGGGGCCAACCCCCGACTAATAGATGCCGACGGTGGAAATCAACGTGCCCGATCATATCGAGATGCAGATCGCCCAATTGGTGGATCAGGGGGAGTTCCTGAGTCAGGAAGAGGCGATCGAACAGCTCCTTTCAGCAGGTATCAAGGCCTACAAGACTTCTGGCCCCGTCGAGGAAGAGGGAACCTTCGAGGACGAAGGCA
The DNA here is from genome assembly GCF_036626455.1 of Halodesulfurarchaeum sp. Taxonomy (NCBI): domain Archaea; kingdom Methanobacteriati; phylum Methanobacteriota; class Halobacteria; order Halobacteriales; family Halobacteriaceae; genus Halodesulfurarchaeum; species Halodesulfurarchaeum sp. Next base: position 51,578 of record NZ_JAZKRK010000005.1, read on the forward strand.
TGATGGGCCACGAAGACGAGTACGTCTTCTAGCCCGACTGAAGGCTCCCACGCAGACAACACTTATCCGGTCCTCTCGTTTACTGGATATCAATGCATAAAGACGAACTACTTGAACTGCACGAGGAAATGGTCCACATCAAGGACCGACTTGCGGCATTCGAGGAGATCGACGAGTCACATTTCGCGAAGTACGAAGGTCTTGAGGTCGACCCGTCCCACGTCCACAAGTCCAAGAGCGAACACAAACACGCAGTTTTCGTTCTGGGGAATGCGCTTGCTACCGCGATGAGCGAGGACGAGTTTAGTTCGGCCGGCCGGCTCTCGAAACGGATGGAAGAACTCGCCGAAGACGCCGAAGAAAAGCTGTAAGACACGCGGCAGCCAGCTGACAGCGCGCTGGCAGAACCGGCGAATATTCGGTGGATGCGTCAGGAAAGTCTTTTTACCTGCCTGCTACCTTCGATTGGGTATGCACTCTCGTACGGTCGACCAAGTTCAGTCTTGGGACTCTCGACCGTTTTCCGGCGGACTCGAAGCACTTTCGTCGCTCTCTGAGGCAGATCATACCGGTGCTGTCGTCGCAGACGACACCTGGCTGTTCATGTTGAATGGCCGCGTCATCGGCCTGTTCGAGGGAATGATGGACGGCTTCGAAGCCGAGGGGACGGTATACACGACATCCCGAGAATCGTTGCCGCTGCTCTTCTCGATGCAGGAGCGTGAAGGCCGGACACGGGCCAAGTATTTCACAGAGGACACGCCGCTGAATGAGGCAGACAAGACGCTTGCCGATGCCAACTTCACGGGGTACATCGAACTCTCTGAGAACGTGCTTAGTGGGGACTATTATCTGGTCTATTACGGTGGCACTCGCCGCAGTGCGGCCTTCATCGGACAGAGCGAACGCGTCGAAACTGGCGATGAGGCGTTCGAGAAAGCCGCCGAAGAAGTCGGCCTCTACGAAGTCAAGGACGTCTCGATGACGATCACGGAAATTCCGGAGCCGTCCAGGAAAGCAACTGAGACAGCGGCCACAGACGACGAGGAGACAGCAGCCACTGTCCCAGCGGCGACGGGCGAAGGGAAACCGGCCGCGGAGAGCCCAGCTACGGAACCTACCGAATCCGAACCGCAGGCTAACCAACCGGAGGAACCCGAGGTATCGGCCAAGGAATCGGATCAAGAGGTTGCAGGGAAAGCGACGGAAACCACTGCTGAATCCCACATTGAGGAGGTAACCGAAGACACTGGAGCCACCGAGACCACCAGGAAGACTGAGCAGTCAAATCGAACCGCTGAGAGGGCTCTAGAGGACGATACCGGGTCATCTGAGGCAACTGAGAAGGCACCTGAAACGACTGGAAAATCGACTGGAGCGGAAACTGCGGGTGAAACCACACCGGAGGGGCCAGGAGAAACGCCAACCCAACCTGGGAGACAGACCGAGCCTGCTGGGACGTCGTCGGAGGTCCCCGAAGAAGGATCGGGGGTCGCACCCACCGATCAACCCCCGGACGCGGACCGCAAAGCGGTTTCCGATGAATCTACGGTGCGTGATTCTGAGGAGGACGTCTCGGATTCCGAATTGGAGCGGATGTTTCGGGCGGAGGCCGAATGGCGACAAACCCGATCCATTCCTGCCCTAGATCCGGACGAAACCGAGTCGACGGAGGCACCAACAGACAGGCCGAAAACAGGCTCTGCCCCTAAGACTGGATCGAGTGATTCATCACCAACCCAAAGACAGACAAGTTCCCAAGAGACCACCAGCCAAAGGACACAGGAGACAAAACGAAGCCGGTCGAAATCCTCGGCTACCAATTCCGGACCGAAAGAAAAGAGCCGTTCCACGGCGTCAGGCAGTCGCTCGGACGGCGAGATAGCTCGTTCGGGATCGAAAGAGCGAGTCCAAAAACTCGAAACCGCAGTGAAAAAGCGCAATGCCCGCATCGAAACGCTCGAAACGCGACTGGAAGACATGGACTCCCAGCGTTCGGAGCTGGAAACTGATTTGGAGACCGAACGGGCCGAACGCAACGAACTCGAGTCGGCACTCGAAACGATCCGGAAGGAACGAAACCGACTCGAAACCCGCGTCGAGGAACTCGAAGCGGCCGCTGAAAGGGACGGCTCGACGGCAGCAGCCGACACGAATTCACTGGCTCCCGAGGAGGCGATGGCGGGGACGAACCTCTTCGTCAGGTACGAGTCTAAAGGCGACCCAACACTTGAGGCCCTCGGTGATGGTGTGGACCAGGCGGCTGTCAACGGAAACCTCCAACTCGAGCACCACACCCAGTTCGAAACCGACGCCGCCAAGGTTGACGGACAGCCCTTTCGCGAGTTCCTCGAGGCGACCGGTTCGTATCGCTTTGTCTCCTGGCTTCTCCATGAATTGCCATTCGAACTGCTGGAAACCGGAAGCCGGAACTCGTTGAGCGACCTCTTCGAGGCCATTTCCGATATCGATCGGATCGAGTTCGACGGCACTGTGACTGTAGAAGCCGAATCTGGGTCCGACCAGCACTTTGCCATCGTCATGCGCGATCGAATGGGGAACCCGCTGATAGTTGGCGAATACAACGACGATCGAAACCCGGTTAAGGGATCGGAGTTGGACGCCCTGCTCGATGGCGCCCGGGATGTGGCTGGGTCAGTTGACTCCCTGGCAGGTGCCTTTTTCGTCACGGCGAGTTTCTTCGAACCGGCGGCTTTGGAAACTGCCGAGGACGCGGCGTCGAAAGGCGGGCTCTTTAGCAGACAAGAGAAAGCGAGCTACGTCGCCCCGGACAGGGGGTCCGGCTTCCATCTTGGCCTCGTCGAAGACCGAAGCCAGGCGTTCCACGTGACCGTTCCGAAACTTTAAGCCGATTCTTCTTCGGGCATCGAATCGATCTTCATCGATTCGAGTTTCTCCATGATCTCTCCAATCTCGCCGTCCAGATCCTCCACAAAGGTCCCGGTGTCCTCTGTGGTTATGGCACCTTGACTCGACGGTTCGATGAGGTTCTCCTCTTCGAGGACCCGCAGCGAGTATCGTACCTTATGGTGTGGATACCCTGTTTCATTTGACATCTTCACGATCCCGATGGGCTCGCTTTCGATGACCATCTTGAGAACCTGCAGATGGCGCTCTAACATATCGACTTCTTTTGCAAGGCGATCTATCATGCCATTTGTTAACTTGTCGTTGCGGGATTTAAACCTTACCGTGCCAGAAACCGGCATGTGAGTGTTTCCAGTCCCTATTTATAACAGTTGCGGGTGTTCCCATGTTACGCAACCGTTGCCAATTGGTAGCAAGACTCTTACAGCGAACTGAAACGCACCTGATACTGTGTGGCGATCTGGGCTGTCACACGATTCGTAATGGGTTTACCCCGGGGCGCGGAATCAGGTACCATGACCGTAACGATCGTGGGTTCGCAACTTGGCGACGAAGGCAAAGGTCGCGTCGTCGACTTGCTGGGCGAGCCGGCAGATGTCGTCGTTCGATACCAGGGCGGGGACAACGCTGGTCACACCGTCGTCGATGGGGACACGAAGTATAAACTGTCACTCGTGCCGAGCGGGGCGATTCGAGGCAAAGTCGGCCTTTTGGGGAACGGCGTCGTCATCAATCCGCGGACCTTTTTCGATGAAGTCGATGGCTTGCGGGAACAGGGACTGGACCCCACCGTCAAAATGGCAAAACGTGCCCATGTGATCATGCCGTATCATCGGGCTATCGACGGGATCGAGGAAGCCGCGAAGGCCGATTCGGATCTCGAGGCGGGAACGACGGGCCGGGGGATCGGTCCAACCTACGAGGACAAAGCCGGTCGCCGCGGAATTCGGATCGGTGACCTGCTCGATTCAACTGTCCTCCGTGAGCGTCTTGAATACGTTATGCCACACAAAAGAGCCCTCTACGAGGAGGTTTACGGTGGCGATCCTGGTGCGGCATTCGACATCGAGGCGCTTTTCGAGGAGTTCAGCGAGTTTGGCGAGCGCATTCGTTCAGAGGGACTGGCTGTTGATGTCGGAACCTACCTCGAGGACCGTATCGCTGCTGGGGACCGGGTGATGCTTGAAGGCGCACAGGGAACCTCATTGGACATCGATCATGGTATTTACCCGTACGTGACTTCCTCGAACCCCACAGCCGGCTATGCCTCGACAGGCTCAGGGCTCGGCGTGACCGAGGTGGGGCAGGGGTCCGTGATCGGCGTCATCAAAGCGTATCTCTCCCGTGTGGGGACTGGGCCACTACCGACCGAACTCGACGGTGACCTCGCCGAATACATTCGTGAGGAGGGCGGTGAATACGGGACTGTCACCGGCCGGCCCCGCCGAGTCGGCCATCTGGATATGCCGATGTTGCGAACCGCGACTCGAGCGAACGGGTTTACCGACATCGCGATCAATCATCTCGACGTGCTGGCCGGATTGGACGAGGTAAAGGTGGGCCACGCCTACGAACACGACGGCGAGACACGGGACACGATGCCCGCAACCACCGAGCGGTGGGGCGAGTGTGAACCGGTTTATCGGACGTTCGAAGGGTGGTCAGATGTCGACTGGGAGGCAGTCGCCGCGACCGGTTTCAAAGCCCTTCCAGAGCCAGCAAAAGAATACGTTTCGTACATCGAAGCGGAACTCGGTGTTCCCGCAGTTGCACTTGGCCTGGGTCCCGCCCGAGAGACGGCGATTGTTCGCGAGGACCCCTGGGCGTAGGCTTGTCCGTACCCGGCAACCTTTTTTCGGCCCCCCTCGATTATCCGAGTAGGTGAGGGACGTGAACGAAGAACTCATGGACATCGTTTGTTGCCCGGTCGATAAGGCTGATCTGGAACTCTCAGCCGAGACTCGGGACGGGGATGAGATCATCGAAGGAACACTGACTTGTACGGAGTGTGGAGCCGTCTATCCTATCGAGGACGGGATTCCGAACCTGCTCCCACCCGATATGCGAGAGACATCTGCCTGAAGTTTTTTGCAGGAGGTCTTCGTAGGTGGGAACGTGCCGGGACTGACCGTCTATCTCAACCGGGAGGGCCTGAATACCGTCGAGACTGACAAGACGGCAGTCAATGCGACGCGATCTGTTGATATTGTTCTCGAAAATCACGGCAAACCGACCCACGTCCATCTTCACATGAACGATGATCTGGCGATGATGGGGTCGATCGAGGAACCGAACCAGTTTGTCCCGAAGGGGGAATGGCGGGAAGTAGAACTCCAGCTAACTGAAGCGGCCCAGGGGAGTGGCCGCCTCGAAATCACGGTGGGATACGGCCAGGAACGAGAGAGCGTCGAGATTGAAGTGGAACCACCAGAAGACACCGAGGAAACTTCGAATGCGGGTCCCGATAAAATCGATACTGTCGGTGAGAATGCTGGATCCTCCGAGCAAGGCGAGGCTGCATCGTGGGTTTCGGAACAACTTGGCGACGTCATCGATACGGAGCGGCTGCGAAACCCACTGGTCCTCGGAACGGGTGTGGCCTTCCTCGTGGTCCTTCTTGTCTTACTGGTCGTCGATCCATTTGCCGCAGTAGCAGCGGCTCTGGGCGCGCTGTTAGTCGGCATAACCGTATTGAGCTACGTGCGAGCGGACGATCTGTCCGAGTCCTCAGAGGAGGACTGATTCGTATCGGGAGCTTTTTGCGCGCATCGCTCCCTGAGAGCACATGTCCTCGATCGCCGCTGAGACCCGCCGCGCGGTGGATACCATGCCATATCTCCGGTATGCCCTCCGCGCGGGCGTTGTGAACTATACGGAGGCTGCCCGGCAATTAGACATCGCTGCCGAAACAGGGGCGGTTGCCTCGGCGCTCCGTCGGTATGCTGCGGAACTCCCACCACTCGAAACGTCCGAGCGAACGGTTCGGGTTCGAATGGAGAGAGAGGTCTCCGCTGCAGATACTGATATCAGTGCAGTCGGTCAGGAAGCGACCGACCGCACAATCATCACTCTGGAGGGGGAGATCGATGCCGGCCGTTTCGGACGAGTGCTTTCGGCCCTGGGACCGACTGGAGTGACCGTTCGGGGGGCCGAATTCGCGTCCGAAACCGGGTCTGTGCTTGTCGACCAGGGGGATGGGTCGACTGCGTTACGGTCTGTTGAAGCGGTTCTTGATGAACCCACCTGAGCCCAGCGGATCCCGAGCCGGTACACACAGCAGTTATACCCCTCGAAGGAACAAGTCACTGGCAATGGCGCTCTCCCTGACGAACACGCTCACTGGCGAGCGGGAACCGTTCGAACCGCAGGATCCTGACTCCGTCCTTCTCTACTTCTGTGGGCTGACGGTGAACGATGACGCGCATCTCGGCCATGCCCGCGCGTGGGTGCACGTCGACGTGATGCATCGCTGGCTCGAGCACGTCGGGTATTCAGTCAGACACGTCGAGAACTTCACCGACGTCAACGAGAAGATCGTTGCCCGTGCTGGGACTGCGGATCTGGGCGATGCGGAGTCTGCGGTTGCACTGCACTATATTTCTTCGGTCATCGAGGACATGCGTTCACTCAATCTCAAGCGCGCCGACGTCTACCCCCGGGTCTCCGAACACGTCCCGGAGATCATCGATCTCATCGAGGCCGTACTCGAGGGCGAACACGCCTACGAGTCGGACGGGTCGGTCTACTTCGATGTGGACTCGTTCCCCGATTACGGGAGTCTCTCGGGCCAAGATCTCGATGAAATGGAGTCGCAGGGACCCGAAGACGAACGGGCGGAGAAGCGAAATCCACAGGACTTCGCGCTCTGGAAGGCCGGACCAGTCGAGGAAGAAGCGATCGCACAACATCGGGATGCGGACCCGGAACACGTCGAACCCGGCGGCCAAACCTGGGACTCACCGTGGGGCGAGGGCCGACCAGGCTGGCACATCGAATGCTCCGCGATGAGCATGGCACACCTGGACGAGTCGATTGATCTGCACGTCGGCGGTCAGGATCTGGTGTTTCCGCACCACGAGAACGAAATCGCCCAGAGCGAGGCCGCGACCGGCGAGCAGTTCGCCAAATACTGGCTTCACGTCAACCTTCTCGAAACCGAGGGGGAAAAGATGTCGACCAGCCTGCAGAACTTCTTCACTGTCAAAAACGCCATCGACGAGGTAGGGCCGAATCCGGTCCGGATGTTCCTGCTCTCGGCGCAGTACCGACAGTCACAGACCTACTCCCAGCGGACCATCGACGAGGCCATCGAGCGCTGGGATCGACTCGAACGGGGCTACGACCGCGCCGTCGAGGCAGCCGATTCGCCGGATGCGTACACGAAAGAAACGGCCCATGCACTTCGGCAAACCATCGAGGAGCAGATCGATGCGTTTCGGGCGGCGATGAACGACGATTTCAACACTCGCGAGGCGCTTTCCGCCCTCTTCGAACTCGTCGGGGCGGTCAACGAACACATCGACGGGCGGGATCGCTACGATTATGAAGGGCTTCGGGAGGCAATCGAGACGTTTGAGACCTTCGGCAACGGTGTCATGGGATTCACGTTCGCGGACAGGTCACCGGACGGATCTGTTGGCCTGGCTGAAGAACTGGTCGCGGAACTCCTCGAGGTACGCGAGCGCGAACGTGAGGCGGGCAATTACGAGACGGCCGACGGGATACGTGAGCGAATTGCGGAACTCGGTGTCGAAGTCCAGGACACCGATGACGGTCCCGAATTCAGGTTCTGACTGTTGGGCGGGTGGCCCTTAGATCGCGAGCGGGACGAAGAGTACGCCCATCAGGTGCACCCGTTTGCTGTCGAAAACCACCGGAACATACCCAACGAGTGCGGCGACGCTGAGGACGAGGACACCAACTGGCCCCGTAAATATCCCTGCAAGGACGGCGAGCAGGACCCCGACGCTAACGGAGAGAAGCGTGCTATCGACGAGTCCGACGAGTTCGAAGTATCGATCTCCAAGTGTTGGGACGAGGACGACTGCGACCGCGGCCGCACTGAGGATCGCGACCAAAAGGAGCGGCAGATTTGGCGGGAGTTTCGCCTCTTCGAAGGCAACGAGGACCCCCGTTCGTGGTGCACCAAGGGCGATGAGCGCGAACAGTGCAAACACTGTGTTGGCCGTATTGACCCCACTCACCGTCACAATGAAGCCTCTATCGCCTGCTTCGCCGGGGAGTCCGACGAACGCAATGACAGCTGCAACAGCCGCTGAGACGCCCGGGATGTAGGCGACGACGGCCCCGGCGCTGGCGCCGAGGAGGGTCCAATTCCCGAGGGTTCGTGGGTCAGTCGCGAGTGTGGTCCCAGTCTGTGGCGGAATGCCACCCCCTCTGGCCGCTAGGACCAAAATGGGGATGCCGAAAAGCCCGGAGAGCAGCGGCAGTAGCATGTCTCCTCCTGGAAGAATCCCTCCAGTTTCCACATCGAGGGTCAGGAGACCGAGGAAGCCACTCGCTCCAATCGCTATGATTGCTCCCATGCGGGCGCGGTTCGATTGTTCCGTGAGCACCATCACGAGGGCGACGGCAGCAAGTACGAGTCCGATATGCTTGATGAGAACGGGTGCGATTTTGGACATCCCCCAGGTTATCGGGGCCCCCAGGACGACTGCAGTCAGGATAGCGCCGCCGCTACCCAGGGCCGAGAGCCGGAGTGCTTCTCGCCCCCGTCCGCCAAGCACGAGTCGATGGCCGGGAAGTGCAGAGACCGCCAAGGCAGCGTCTGGAACGCCGATAGCGAGGGTCGGGACGATGTCGAGAAACGAGTGCACGACCCCTGCAGCGAGAAGCGCGGCCCCGACGAGATGGGGGTCCGCCGGAATTTGTGGGGCAATCGAGGCGAGCAGAATCGCGAGCGTGTTGACGTGAAGGCCCGGGGTCAACCCACTCGCGGTTCCGAGCACGATTCCGCCACCAATAAAGCCAAGCGCGAGGGCCGCCCCACTGAGATTTGAGACGAACCTGACGCCGGCGACGTCCATCGGGGTGGAATGGTCCGACCATCGCTGATAAACGCTCGCCCCAAGTCGCAGATTTGTGTGTCCGACGGAAGCCATAAGGTGGGCCTCCTCGTTCTCGCCATTGTGTGATAGTCGGTATCGACACTGGTGGGACGAACGTCGATGGAGTCGTCCTGGACAAGACCGGGATCTGTGGCACGGCCAAAGTCCCGAATACCGAAACTCGGGCGAGCATCGAGGAGGTCATCGAAGCCCTCCGGGAGACCTGTGACCAGTTTTCGATCGATCGCGTGGTCGTCGCGACGACCCTGGTCGTCAATGCGGCGGTCCAGGATCGATTACCTCCCTGTACGAACATCGTCATCCCCGGACCGGGCTTGGCACCCGATCTGAGCTTCTTCGGCGCCGAAAACCACGCCGCAACAGGAGCGGTCGATCACCGGGGCCGAATCACGGAACAACTCTCCTACGAGGAAATCCCAACCTACGACGTTCGAGCAGTCACGGCGAAATTCTCGGACCGGAATCCGGAACTTGAACGATCTCTTGTTGCTGCATTCGATGCCGACCCGCAGGCGGTGGCGCTTGGCAACGAGTCCGGCGCCGGCCTCACCTTCCCCGAGCGAGCGGCGACAACTGTTGCAAACGCCAGAGCCAAACCCGTCTTTTCCGCGTACGAACGAGCCGTTGAGCAAGCCATCACGGCCGCAGGCCTCGATGCGCCGGTCTACTACCTCAAAGGCGACGGGGCAATGCTTGGAAGCGAAGCGATGCGAACCACTCCGGCACATACGATCCGGAGTGGCTCGGCCGCGAGTGCGCTCGGGTTGGTCGCGCTTACGGCCATGGACGCTGGCATCGCAGTCGATATCGGCGGGACCACCACGGACGTGAGCCGCGTCGCGGACGGCTTCCCGGACACTGAACCAGACGTCTCAGAAGGCGATCTGGAAACTGCCTACGAAGGTGTAACTGCAACAAGTCTTCCGATTGGCGGGGATACGCGGATCGAACCGACGGATGCAGGGTTCGGACTTGCTGACGAACGGATGGGTGATGCAGCCGCTCTCGGTGGGGACATTCCAACCCTCACCGACGCGTTACACGTACTGGGGATTTTCGAAGCCGGAAATGTTGCGGATGCTCGCGCAGCACTCGAATCGCTGGGTGGGGACCCGGACCCTATCGCGAAAACGGTGCTCATGGAGTTCACGAATCGCGTTGGCGAGGCGATCGCAGCCGTCCAATTGTCCGGCCCATCGAACATTGCAGTTGGCGGGACCTTGGCACCAATTCTTGGCCCCCGACTCGCCGAGTCACTTGATGTAGTTGCTGACGCGGAGATTCCGGGCTATGCTGACGTTGCTGGTGCTGTTGGCTGTGGCGTCGCTCGGGTCAGCGTCGACACGGCTGTCCACATCGACAGCCATCGCGGGATCAAGACGGTCACTTCGGTCGGGTCTGAACAGGTCGGTTCGGTCGAAACGGGCCGCCAATTCTCGGATCAGGAGGTTCGAAAGATCGTTGCGACTGCCGCACAAGAGGCCGCAATGGCCGCGGGTGGGGAGCCGAACAAACCGGTTCAAATCCAAACGACGGACGGTTTTAGTGTCGTGGAACGGGGAACGGTTGTCGGTCAGATCATCAACGCCAGGGCGCGTGTCGCCCCGGGAATCGAACGGTGGTACAAGGAGGGAGACCAATGAGTATGGGACTGATCTATCACGACGCGTACCTCCGCCACGAGCACACGCCGACCCATCCGGAACGCCGTGAGCGGTTACAGTACACGATGGACCAACTCCGGGAGGAGGGCGTGCTCGACGATCCGGCGGTGAACCGACTCGACCCATCCGAAGTGACTGATGAGCAGATCGGTCGGGTGCATACCGACGAATATGTCGACCGGCTCAGATCGATGTCCGCGACTGGGAGCGGACGCCTGAGCGCGGATACCCACGTCTCGGAACACACCTGGGCGACGGCCAAACTGGCTGCTGGTGGGGTATTGCGCGGGCTTGAAGCCGTCAAGAGCGGGGAAGTGGAATCCGCCTTCGTGATGTCCCGACCAGGTGGGCACCACGCCTTCGCGGATGACGGCCATGGCTTTTGCTATCTCAACAACTCGGCCGTCGCGATCCGGCACCTTCAGGCCACGACCGACGTGGACCGGGTTCTCATCTGGGACTGGGATGCCCATCACGGTGATGGGACCCAATCGATATTCTTCGACGATCCATCGGTTCTCGTCATGTCGACTCATCAGGACGGCCGAACGCTATTCCCCGGCACCGGTCGCGTTGATGAGGTCGGCAGTGGCGCGGGCGAAGGGTACAACGTGAACGTTCCGCTCCCACCGAAAACGACCGACGAGGCGTACATGGAGGTCGTCTCGGAGGTGTTCGAACCCGTCGCCGAGCAGTTCGATCCGGATATGGTCTTCGTGGAGGCGGGCCAAGATAACCACTTCACCGATCCGATTACGGATTTGGGGGTGACAGCGCAAGGCTATGTGGAACTCATGGCGTCGGCCGTGGACGTTGCCGATCGCCTAGCTGGGGGCGATATTGTTGCGTCACTGGCAGGGGGGTACGGTATCGAGGGTGGGCTTCCGTATACGAACCTGGCCGTGATCGCCACGCTCCTCGACTACGAAACGGCCTATATCCGCGAACCGGCGATTTACGAACCACCCGTAGAGAATCCCGACGTCTCAGACGTTATCGAGCGAGTAGTGGACACCCATTCGGACTACTGGGAATTCCCGTAGTTCCGGGCCTGGCGGGTGGCCTATTTGATTGGGCGCAAACCGTTTTTATACCACATCACAAGTTTGCAGTGTCGATCGGAAGATCGACACAGGTCAGTGTTTCCCCCTTCACGTGGCCTGTCATTACTCTCCACCTGGGCAACTGCACTGCCCTACTGGTGGCTTTGCAAGTGGGCAACGTGTCGATTGGTGAGTTCGAACAGACGGTTTGTCCATGCCTGGAGGTCTGGGGTCTCCGAACTTGATTCCTGTGCCGTTTTGACTTTCGTGAGAGTCTGGTACAGGTCAACGCCGAGCGTGCCCGCCTCGAAGCCGTCCTGAAAAAGATCTCTGGTGGCATTCGGGTCAGGCTCCGTTGGATCGGTTCCGATATCGCTTGCCACGTGGCCGGTCCAGAACCCAAGTAAGCCTGCTACGGCGGGTTCGACGGTCGCTGTTTCGAGGGCATGAGCGACCGACTCTGTGAGTGTGGCAAGTTCCTCGACCCGATCGGCTGGAAGCTCCCCGTGATCGTGGGCGGCAACCGCCTGACCGAGCTCCCGTGCCTGTTCCCGGTTGATAGATGGGGTGTCCATATTTGTCATTGAACATGCGCAGGCAAAACACGCATGGATGGCTCTCGAGATTCGTATCGTGAAAAACGGCCACAGGTGATGGTGTGGCCGGGGCAGGGATCTGGTGGTCGCAGATTGCTTCGGCCAGCAGGACCGTGTGGGGTATCGGTCCGAGGCCGACATTTTGTGAAGGGGTTTATTACAAAAATGTTTACTGTTAACCACGAATATTGCTGAGATCTGTAGAAACTTGTGTACCAATGAACAGGGGTGGGGTCTATTAGTTCAGGTCTGACACTCCTGTGTCTGAACCAAATTGGGTGTGAATGTCTATCAAATCAAGAGAGGGGACTCGAATCACAACGTTTACTTAGGCTCTCCTAAAAGCAGCAGTATCCGCTGGGTCTCGCCTTGAGGTCCGCGTGCCATCTCTATCAATGAGTACCGAACCCGTTCTGTTGATGGGCCACCCGAACGTCGGGAAAAGCGCCCTGTTCAATCGACTGTCCGGGGCGGACATCACGGAATCGAACTATCCGGGGACCACGGTTGATTATACGGAGAGTACACTCTCGACTAACGGAACGACGCGCCGTATCATCGACGTCCCGGGCACCTTTTCACTCGATCCCAAAGATAGCGCGGAGTCCGTGGCCGTCGAACTTCTCGAAGCGAACCCGGACGCGACCGTCATCGGCGTACTGGACGCCACCCGGATCGAACGGGGCCTCAATCTCGCGATGGAGATCATCGACCGTGGCTATGAACTCGTTCTCGCGCTGAATATGTTCGACGAGGCCCGCGCGCGAAACATCGATATCGACGTCGAGGACCTGGAATCCACTTTGGGTGTTCCCGTCGTGCCGACGGTCGCGACGGAAGGGACCGGGGTACGGGAACTGACTGACCGGATTTTTGAGGCCAAGACACCAACCACCGAGCAGATCGCCGACCGTGTCGATGTGGAGGTGGCGGCGTCTCTTGCATCACCCGAGCGGTGGGATATCGTGGATGCGGTGGTTGAGTTGGCTGTTGAATACGGAGAGACAGAACCAAGCCTCCCGGAGATCATCGGGAGGTTGACCGTCAAACCACGGACTGGGCTGCCGTTTGCTCTCGCCGCGCTCTATGGGATGTGGGCGTTTTTCAGTGCGGTCGCCGGCTTCTTCACCGACGGCTATTTCGTCCCCATATTCGACAATTACTGGCTTCCCTGGCTGCAGCAGGCCTTCCCCTTCGAGGGGACCTGGTTCTATTTCATTTTGGTTGGTGACCCAGCCGCGACGAACAGTTTCGAGGCCTTTGGGATGCTTACAAGTGGGCTCTTCGTTGCGGTTGGTGTCGTACTCCCTGCCGTGTTTGCCCTCTATCTCGTCCTCGCGATCCTGGAGGATTCGGGTTATATGGCCCGGCTCGCGGTGCTGCTTGATGCCCTGTTCCACAAGATCGGGCTCCACGGCTTTGCGATCGTGCCGATGGTACTTTCCTTTGGGTGTAACGTCCCCGGAGTCGCGGCCACCCGCTCTTTCGAGACCGAAAAACAGCGATTCGTGATGATGACCTTGCTTTCGGTGTTCATCCCATGTGGGGCTCAGCTTGCGGTGATGCTCTCGTTGATCCCCCAGTACACCGGGTTCATCGTTTTGTATCTCCTCGCTGGCTTTTTCGTCTTCGGCGCGGTACTGGACCGCCTCGTTCCGGGTTCCTCGCCGGAACTCATCGTGGATGTGCCTCCCTTGCGTGAACCTCGGGTGGGGAACATCACGACGAAACTAACCCTCCGAACGACGGAATTCCTCAAGACGGCTGTGCCCTTTGTCCTGCTGGGGGTGGGCGTGATCAACGTGCTGTATGTAGGCGGCGCGATCGACTGGCTCGCGGTGACACTCGAACCGGTTCTTTCAGGCTGGTTTGGCGTCCCATCGGACACGATTCCGGCCCTGATTGCTGGGTTTATGCGGAAGGACCTGGCAGTCGCGCAACTGAGCGCGATTTCGATGACCCCGTTCCAGACAGTCATGTCAGTGATTATGGTGAGCATTTACTTCCCATGTCTCGCGACCTTCGCGATGCTGATTCAGGAAGGTCGCAAAAGTGGTGGCGTGGTCAAAATGCTCGGTGGGGCACTGATGACACTGGTCGTTGCTCTGTTCGTCTGGGGTGGGCTCTTCCACCTCGGTGGGATCCTCCTGGGGGTGGCCTGATACATGAACTTCGCAACGTCCTACTGGATGATCGTCGGTGTGGCACTGGTGGTTGCAGGCGTGCTTTCGGCCATTATGGGGCTGACTGGCGGCACGGTACACGTCGGTCCGGTGTCGATTACCGGGGCCCACTCACTCTGGCGGGGAGCCGTGGTGCTGGCTACCGGGGCGTTTCTGGTTACTGCGAGTAGTGGTGGAATTACGGATCGGGAAGACGAGGCCCTGGTCTTCATGGGCAGTGTGATGATCTGGATCGTGGGTGGGACGGAACTGCTCACGATCCTGTTGGGAGCGATTCCGGGCGAGCCCGATGTCTGGATTGCCAGCGGGTCGGCCTTCGTGGCGGCTGTTGGGCCGCCGTACTCACCTTCGGTGCTGGCGATTCTGGTGACTCTTCCGGCCTTTGGCTATGCGGAGGAGGACTTCCGGACGCTGCTGAAGCGGTTGTTCGGTGGAAATGGCGAGTAGGTCTCTGACGTGGATTGGTGAGGGTTGTACTGGCCGAGTCAGTCGGGCACAGCATCGTCAGTAACGCACCACATTCGAAGAAAACGAACGGCCACGGAGTCGTGGGCTTCACCCGCGGTGTCTCCGCAGGTACAGCGAGCGGGACTGCGGACGGATGTTAGTCCTTTCGGCGGAGTGCGAACAGGGCTGCACCGATGAGTGCCAGGATCAAGAGCCTCATCGTGAAGCCCGGCGAGTCGGTCGTCATTTCCGTAGGTGTCTGCACTTCGGGTGTCTCTTCGGCCTCAATAACGTTACTGTCGTCTTCTGTCCAATGACCTGCACCGTGGGGCTCGTGATGTTGGTCTTGCCAGCCTCGTTTTTGACTGTCACTTCGAAGGTAACCTCGCCTGGCGAGTCAAAGCTGTAGGAGAGGGTTTCTTTGCCCTCGACCGGTTCACCAGTAACGGTCCAGTTGTAGTCGACGACCTCGACCAATTCGTCAGTTGATTCGGTCGCGTTGGAAGTCGCTCACACCATCATATAAAGCCTTCCACCACCAGTCCAACAATCCCAGAATTGGGAACGCTTCGAACCCTCAGTGGTCACTATCAATTATAAATATTTACGCAAAACACTTATAACAAATACCGACAGTAGTTGTAGTATGGTATCAGTTGGCGACATGCAAATGATCGAGCCGGATGGTCCATACGCCGAGATGATGACCCAACTCGTCGATGCGACCGAGGATGAACTCCGGCTCGTGTTCCAGTACGACTCCGAATCAGTCGACATCTCGTTCCTCCGCGAAGACCTGTTGAGTGAGGACATGGTCCCGCGGGTTGATGAGTTGCACAGCCGCTCGAAAATCATCGAAACCAGCCCGACAGAAGACACCGAATCGAACTACGGCGAACTCGAAGCCAACATCTCCGTCTACGAAGACACATTCGTCCTTCAATTCATTGGCCAGGAGGGCGACGGAATGGTCGCGGTTGCCGATCGGGATGGGGGTGGCCTCGTCCGAAAGGTCTTCTAACCTCGAGTCAATCGAATCGGCCGTCGCCGCATCCTCTCCGTTTCGAGTCGCGGTCGCCACTTGCTACAACGACGCCGATACCTTGGTTCAAGACCTTCCAGTCCCAATTAAATCCTATGACTGCTGATTCCTGGACTGAAGCCGCGATTCCCGACCTCTCCGGACGGACTGCGATCGTCACTGGAGCTAACAGCGGGATCGGGTACGAAGCGACGGATATGCTTGTAGCGAATGGGGCCCACGTGGTGATGGCTGTCCGAAACCAAGAGCGGGGCGAGGCTGCTGCCGAGGACATTCGAGGCGGACTCCCTGGCTCGTTCACCGTTCGAACCCTCGATCTCGCCTCCCTCGATTCGATAGGGTCCTTCTCTCAGGAGATCCAGACCGAGTACGACCAACTCGATTTCTTATTCAACAACGCCGGAGTGATGGCGATCCCCCGCAGTGAGACCGAAGACGGCTTTGAAACCCAATTCGGCGTGAATCATCTCGGACATTTTGCTCTGAGTGCCCAGTTATTGGATCTCCTCATCGCAGGGGACCAGGAAAGTCGGATTATCACACAGAGTAGCGGGATGCACGAACGCGGGGTTATCGATTTCGATGACCTCCACCACGAGCAGTCCTACGACAGGTGGGACGCATACGGCCAGAGCAAACTTGCGAACGTGCTGTTTGCCTACGAACTCCAGCGTCGCCTCGAGCGGACAGAACTTGAGTCTGTCAGGAGTGTTGTCACACACCCCGGGTATGCGGATACGAAACTCCAGCAGCGCGGCCCCGAACAGGATGGATCGACGCTTCGGCTGTGGCTGATGAAACTCGCAAACACGCTATTCGCCCAATCAGCGCGCGCGGGTGCGTGGCCAATGCTCTACGGAGCAATTGCGCCGTCGATAGAGGGCGGTGAGTATGTTGGGCCGACAGGACTCTTGAATATGCGCGGGAATCCGGGGGTTCAGGAATCCAGTGACCGGTCGTCTGACGAAGAGGTCGCCGAGCGGTTGTGGGAGGTTTCGGAGTCGGAGACTGGCGTCGAGTTCCAAATCGAGTGAGTCACTCGGCAGATTTTTCTTTCTGGTCTTCGATTTCCACTGCGACCTCGTTTCGGCGCATGAACGGCGGCGTCCACGGATCGTTGTAGCGAAGGAGGAACGGTTCGCCAGTCGTTTTATAGCCTTCTCTTTCGAGCGTGTCGAGCAGCCGAGATCGATAGGTTCGAACACGCCTTTCTGGGGCGTACCATGAGAACTGCACCGCGGCCAGGGTTCGAGCTGGCTCTTCTCGAAGGGTGACGTCAGCGTCGGTCGGCTTCGGTGCTGATTCCATGTCGTACGTTGCTGGGAGGTAAAACCCCATTTGCATGATGTCCTCATCAGCGGATTCCGTTCGAACGGGTGCAGTCATCGAAATGGAGGTGCCGCTGGTCGATTTGACCGGGGCTGTCATCGACACCGATTCACCGCCCTCGTTCGATCCCGAGATGTAATCGAAGAGCCGTCGAAACCCGGTCATTTGATTTCGAGCGGTCGTTTCGGCGCTTATAGTTGCCGGATACCGACGGATTTCGACCGAATCGACCGTTGCTTCGGTTTCGTATGGCACTGTCTCCGCGGACTGTTTCGTGTACAGTCCCCACCCAATCCAGGTCGCGAGGAGCCCACCACCCCCTAGTATGGCTACTTTCGTGATCGGTCGCATACTGGTAATTAGTTCCGGAGATATATCAACGTCCTCACCGCTCCTAGCGGTGCATCGCAAATCGGGCTTTGGCAAGCAATAAGAGACTGCACGGATTTAGCGGGTATATGAGACGTTCCAACCTGTTCGTACCAACCTCGAAAGAGGACGAATCGACCGCCCAGGTCCGGAGTGCGGAACTCGCACTCCGGAGCGGGCTCGTGGATCACGCCGGGGCAGGGATTTTCAGCTACTCGCCGACTGGAAAGCGGGTCCTGGACAACATTGCTGACGTTGTTCGGGAACACATGGATGCAATTGGCGCCCAGGAGGTCTCGCTGCCTAAGCTGCAGTACGCTGAGATTTGGCGCAAGAGTGGCCGCTGGGCGGAGTTCGAGGGGGAGATGTTCGCCTTCGAGAACCGGGAGGGTAAGGACATGTGTCTCGCGACCACCCACGAGGAACCGATGGCTGACCTTGTCCGTGAGCGCGTGCGGTCGAAGAACAACATGCCGCTGGCCCTCTACCAGATCGGGGGCAAGTTCCGTGACGACCACCCCCGCAACGGACTCCTCCGGACCAAGGAGTTTTCGATGAAAGACGCCTACTCCTTCAACAGCTCCGAGGAGGCCCTCGACGAGGTTTACCAGGAGATGCGGGAAGCCTACATCGAGATATTCGAGAAACTTGGCGTGGACTATGCTATCGTCGACGCCGATCCGAGTTCGATGGGTGGGACCGCCTCCGAAGAATTCCAGGCCCCAGCCGATGTCGGGTCGGACGAGATGGCCTATTGCCCGGCCGAGGACTGTCGCTTTGGAACCTTGGACTTCGACGAGACTGACTGCCCAGAGTGTGGGGAAACACTCGTCGAGTCGAACTCGATCGAACTCGGCCACATTTTCAAGCTCGGTACCCGATACAGCGACCCCCTGGATTTGACCTTCGACACTGAGAGCGGCGAGGAAAAGGTCATCATGGGGTCCTACGGAATCGGAATCAGCCGGATGATTCCTGCCCTGATCGAGCAGCGAAACGACGATGACGGCATCATTTGGCCCGAGGAGGTCGCCCCGTTCTCGCTCTCCGTCGTCCCGCTCAACGAGAACGAGGAGATCATTGAGATGGCCGAAGAAATTCACGACCGCGTGGGCCCGAGCGAGGTCCTCTACTTCGAAGGCGATACGGCGATCGGCGAGAAATTCGCCGAATCGGACCTGATCGGCGTCCCTGCGAAGGTTATTCTTGGTAATACCTTCCTCGAAGACGGCGAACTCGAAGTCGAGTTCCGTGACGGCGGTCGGGAGTTCTACGAACCAAGCGAGTTCTTCGAGACGTACGCCTGAAGGCGAGAGCGGGGTTCCATCCTTTTCCATTCGTTCCTGGAGCGGCCAAATCATCTGGGCGGTCGGATAGAACTCTTCCTCACCGACTAAACCCAACCGCTCCTGGACTTCGCGGCGCGTTTTGGGGCCCGGTCCCTATCTGGGTGACCCCGTTGCAGCGCCAACCAACTCCCGAACACGGTCCTCGTCGACTGGCGCTTTAGTTTCACCGCCTTCTTTCAGACCAGTTCCCACAATGACGCCGTCTGCAACGTCAAGCGTGTCTGAAACAGACTCGGCTGTCACGCCGCTTCCGACGTACACAGGCACGTCCGGATTACTTTCGTCGCGGGCGGCGATGACCGCTTCGAGATGCTTGCGATCCGTTTTTCGACCCGTCCCGGCTCCGCTTGCGATGATGCCGTCAGCGTGGCCTCGCTCGATCAACTCTCTGACTTTTTCGTTCACCGGTCGTTTCGTGACGGGGGCGGAATGTTTGACGTCCACGTCGGCGAGAATCCCGACATCGGCGTCTAATCGATCCCGAAGCCGGACGGTTTCCGCGGCTCGACCGTTGAGACGCCCCTGATCCGTGACTCGCTCGCCGGTATGGACATTCACTCTGATGAACGAGGCATTGGTCGCCGCGGCAATCGACAGTGCGGCTTCGGCATCATTCCTGAGGACGTTTACCCCGACCGGAAGGTCCGTTTTCTGCTTGAGTCTTCTCACGAGGGCAGTCATCGAGGCGACGACGTGTTTGGGAACATCCTCGGCGTAAAACGGTTCGTTCCCGAAATTTTCGACCAAAATTCCGTCAACCCCGCCAGCTTCGAGTCGGCTTGCGTCTCGAAGCATGGCCGCTTTGATCCTCTCGCGAGCGCCCTGGTAGTTCGGTGCACCAGGGAGCGCCTCGAGGTGTACCATTCCGATGAGGGGATTCTCGTTGTCGAACCCCCGGGGTACCACGTGTCCCCCATCAGTGACCAACTTTCCTTGATCAGTGGCCAATTGCCATTCACGCTGCTGCTGGTGCGAGTCTGCTGTCATATTCGAGAGGTCCCAGGCGGGCTACAAAATAGGTGGGATCAGCTCGATTTGGGACACCAACGCCGCGAGCAATTTGGGGGACTGAGCCGATTCAGTCACTGGCCTGTTGCCTGTCCACGATGAACTGGCGGCCCTGTTTGGTGACCATGTAACTGGACGGCCCCTGAATCGAGCCCATCAGGCACGATCCGGACATCGGGCAGGCAGAACAGGAATTACCCTCGCAACCAAACTCGTTCAGATGGCCCTCTCTGAGCATCGATTGGATCATTCCCGTGATGACATCGTCACGAAGATCCAAGTCCTCCCGGACGGCCTCGATCGATTGGCCCTGGCCAATCCGTTCGAGGACGCTTCGATAACGACTCATTGGTTGGTAAAACGAGATCCCGATCGGAAATCAGTCGAGGGTGACCGTGATTTTTCGGGCGTACTCCCGGCTCAGTGAGGTCATCGAGCGGCCAACCGAAACCACGACTGGGCCGTTAAAAGGCTGTTTCGTGTGGAACTCCAACCGCTGTCCCGGGCGAACGCCCATGGACGTGACTTGGTGGCGAATCTGCTCCCCGATGGCCTGAATCGTCCCGACCTCACCGGCATCCATATCCGCGACGACGGTCCGCTTATTCCCTGAATTACTCATATCGGGATTTTGCGACCCTGAACGGCGTGATTCTGAAGTGACACCCATGATTCGGTTCGCCTAATTTAGGCAATACTAACTGCGAACTCGTGTCCCATAAATGTAGCGACGTCTGTCTCTTTTTGGGAAGTGGATGACGTCGTTTCACCTCATACAACGTGGCGGCCTCCCGTAGCCTGGGTCGCCGCAGAGACAGTGGGTGAAACTGGAATCTGGTTCGCGTACGCGTTTTCAAACATCGCCGGAGCCATCGTTACCTCTCTGTGGTACCAGCGGGGGACCTGGCGGGAAAAACGGTTGGTCGAAGACTGAGTGTGGATCAATCAACAGTCACGTTGATCGGGTTTTCCGAAATGTGCATGTAGGTGAGGTAGAGGCCTTCCGTGGCATTGTATTTGAGAGATCCATGCGAAATCTCCTCTGATACAGTATCTTGACTGGAATCTTCGGCAGTCATTTCGACACTGGGTCCCATCAGAGCGAGGTAGTGATTGACAATGAACCCGATTTCCTCGGTTTCAGTTTCATTGTAATTGCGTGGCTCTCCGACATCCTCGTGTCCCTCAAACGTCGGATTAGCTTGGAAATTATTAGCGTCAAAACCCGCATTCGAGAACGAATTGACGGATTTATCTTTATAGGTAGCATTCTCCTCGCTGGTCAAATTCAGCACTAATCGATAATCTTTGTAATCCCCATCTCCGTTCCAATCTGTTCCGGTTGTTGAGTTCTCGGCCTCGAACAGGAACGCCTCAGTCGTCCAGGTTTGATAGGCCGATCCGTCGGGCGAGTAGTAGATCGTTGTATGTGATGACTGTCCGTCGACGATGGGGCCACCACTCTTGGAGACCTGAATCTCGAACTCCTGACCTCCTGACTGTGCAGACATCGACCAGTCGAGATTGTTGAAATCCGCGCTGTCATCCTGGTCGTCTATCAAGATGAGCGTAAATTCTTCGATATCATGTTCTTGAATACCCTGGAGAGTCATCGAATTTCCATCCAAGGGCATGTCGAAAGTCCCGTGAGTCTCTGGAGCAATCAACTCAACAGTTGCGGTGCGATTCGTGTCATTGCTGGTGACGTTCCCTTCTGTTCGGCTTTCGAAAAACCGAGCCCACCCATCGTAATATTTCGATTGGACGGTCACAGTCACTCTTCCTGAAGCCACGGGATTTGACGACGGATCGATACTCTCGTTCGGGAAGATTTTGGCACCACTCCCGGCGTCACTGACTCCGACCCTTGGATTTCCTGCCACACTCCCCGTGCCGTTGATTTGGATGACCGGGAGCGTGAGGGTGGACTTCCGATAGTGAAATTCTGGGGGCGAGAGCATGACACTCCCTTCGTCTTGGCGCCAGACGCCCCCGCCCTGGTATCCAATTTCCGTCGTGTCACCGCGGTACTGGACTGCTCCAAGTGTCTCGTTGTAAATCACGGTCCGGTTTCCCCCGGTCTCGTTTTCATGGATGACTCGAACCCATCCAGCGTCCGGGCGGACCGTATAGGTTCCTTGTTGCCCAGCTCCGAGCGCGACCGATTGGCTCTCGCTCTCACCGAGTGCAACCATCGAGGCCCGGGAGTCGAATTGACTCATCGCGTTCTCGGCGTTTTGGGCGCCAATATTCTGTTGTGTGGTCTGCAGCGTCGTCCCACCGAACGCAGCGATTGCACCAACACTGATCAGCGTAAATCCGAGGATTAGCGCGAACCCGAGCGTTTCGCTTTGCCCCCGAAGCCCTCCCATGCACCCATATTATGGTCCGAGGAAATGAAGCTACCGCCTCAGTGCTCGCTAAACGAATTTTTTGATCAGATCATCGCCAGGACCACCTGGGCCACCCAACTCGTAAAGGACTCCCAGATTGAGATTTCGAAGAGGATTTGGAGGAGCGTGTCGACGCCAAAAAAGGCAAACAGTGTGGCTCCCACCTGATGGGCTAGCCTGAGGTCAAAACCGTGGGCGAACCGGTGGAATAAAAACGCGTTGACCATGCTGACCGGGATGATTGCTGCCATTTCACCGAACCAGATCGCCGAGTGAGCGCCATATTGGGTCGCCAGTCCGATTGTCACGAGTTGGGTTTTGTCCCCAAACTCTCCGACAGCCATCAACACGAAAATCGGGAGGAACCCACCCAGATAGCTGGGGACGGTGTACCCGAAGAGGGAGACGTCGAGTTCTTCGATGGTCTCCGGGACGTCATCCGGGGTGGCGTCTTTTGGCGGGATCGACCGATAGAGCAGCACGGCAAAGAGCAAGAACAGCCCCGCTGTGAACAGATCGAGATAGAGTTCCGGAAGTGCCCCCTTCAATGCGTTCCCCACGAGAAGTTCAAGAACAGTCCAGCCACCGAACGCGGTTCCGGCGGCTCCGACGACGATCCACGGGTTGAACCTGGTGGCCAGCCCAGCGATGATTAACTGTCCTTTTTCGCCGGGGAGCACGGCAAGTTGCGCGGTGAGCGCGATGATAAAGATCTCGAACCAACTGATCATGCTTCCTGTTCGGTCTGTGTTTCGGTGGTGCCGTTTTGGTCATTCAGCCGCACACGAACCGCGTCAGCCGTGGATTCCGGGAGGTGTCGAACGGTGTCACCAACCGTCACCTGATACACTCCGAGGGGTGTAACCTCGACCAGTTCGAGTTCGGTGCCCGGTTCGATCCCGATCTGAGCGAGATGGGAGAGCACGGCCGGATCGTCGTCCCGAACTCGGCAGACGAGTACGTCTTCGCCCTCCACGACGCTCGAAAGTGGTGTTGTGTCGTCGTTCACTGGCTGGAGATCCTGATCCGGGATGGGGTCCCCATGCGGATCAGTCGCTGGATGGTCCAGCGCTTCAGCGACGCGTGCTTCGAACTCTTCGCTGATGTGGTGTTCGAGTACCTCCGCTTCCTCGTGGACTTCGGACCACTCGTAATCGAGGTGATCGGCGAGATAGGCCTCAAGAAGTCGGTGGTGGCGAAGGATTTCCAAGGCGACAGTTTCCCCCTCTGGGGTTAGCTCCACCCCAGCATACTTTTCGCGCTCCACTAACCCACGCTCTTCCAGAGACTCCATCATACTCGTCACGCTTGGGGCTGTAACGTCGAGTTGGTCCGCGATCTGAGAGGGTGGAATCGGGGGCTCATCGGTCTCCTGGAGCCGGAAAATCACTTTGAGATAATCTTCCATCACGTCACTCAACATTCGATATTTTGATTAGATGGGTCTAATCCATAAGTATGATGGTTCAAACAAATTCGATGTGTAACCTTCAAACCCAACCGATGAGTTAGAGGGGATATGGAGTTCACAGAAACGACGGAGGGAATCGTCCTCCTGCTGGAACCTGGTGAACCGGTCATGGATTCACTCGAAACAGTCCGTGCGGACGCCGATATCTCAGGTGGCTTTTTCACCGGGATCGGTGCCGTCGACCGGGCGACGCTCGGCCATTACGATACGGACAGGGAGGAATACACGGAAGAAACCTTCGAGGGAGAATTCGAGGTCACGGCGTTCAGCGGGAACATCGGGCCCGACAAAATCCACGCTCACATTCAACTCGCTCGCCGGGACTTTTCCACGATCGGGGGTCACTGTTCAGACGCACGAGTCTCCGGCACATTTGAACTCTTGATTGTCCCAAGTGGGACCACGCTCGAACACATTCCCGACGAACGGACCGGTTTGGACGTGTTCGATCTGTCCCAGTAACCCGCTTAGCCGGTATTTTTCATCCCAGCCGCGACGCCTTTGACAGTCAGGCGAAGCGTCCGTTCTTCTTGTGGAGTTCGGTGGGATCGAGAGAGCAACTCGATCTGAAGGTAGTTGAGCGGGTCGACGTATGGGTTCCGGCGATCAAGCGTTTCGCGTAGCCACGTCCGATCGACGAGGTCCTCTCGAGGAATAATGTCGAGGACGTTTGTGACGGACCGTTCGTATTCACCTTTGATGTCGGGGAAGATCCGCTCTTTGAGGTCCGTGTCAGCCAGCTCAGCGTATTCACTGGCGATCTCCATTTCGGTGCGAGCGAGGGAGAGGGCTGCATTGTCCAGCATCGTCTGGAAGAACGGCCAGGATTCGTACATTGCCTTGAGCCGCTCAAGCCCGTCGTCGGTCTTTTCGAGGTAGGCGTCGATGGCCGAGCCGATCCCGTACCAGCCGGGAATGATTGCCCGCGATTGGGTCCATGCAAACACCCACGGAATCGCCCGCAGGTCCTCGACGTTCCGCTCATCTGATCGTGAGGCGGGCCGGGAACCTAAATTGAGGCCTTCAATCGTGGTAATAGGGGTCGTTTGCTCGAAGTAACTGACGAACCCATCTGTTTCCAACAGCGACCGGTATGTTTCCCTGGCGGTGGTTGCCATTTCTTCCATGGCATCGATCCAGGGGTTGGGGAGGTTCGGATTCGGTTCGCTCAGGTTCGCATGACGCGCTCGGATCTGGGCGTTCAGCATTTGTCCCATTTCACGACGCGCAATGCGGGCGTTCCCGTACTTCTCCGCGATGGCCTCGCCTTGTTGGGTGAACTTGACCTCGCCAGTGACGGTCTGTTGGGGCAGTGCGAGGAGCGCGTCAATCATCGGTCCGCCACCGCGGGAAATCGTTCCGCCACGGCCGTGGAACAGTTTGAGGTCGACTCCGAAGTCGTCGGTAATCTCAGCGAGGCGGCGCTGGGCTCTATCAAGTTGCCAATTCGCGGCCAGATACCCGTTTTCTTTGTTCGAATCCGAGTATCCTAGCATGATCTCCTGAATCTCGCCACGGGCGTCCAGAGAGTCGCCATAGGCCTCGTTTTCGAAGAGGGTCCCGATGATCCGCCGGGCGTTTGAGAGAGCGGACTCGGTTTCGAGCAGCGGGACGATGTCGAGCCCGGAGTACCCCGGGAGATCCACGACGCCAGCCTGGTCAGCAAGGAAGAGCACTTCGAGGACATGACTGGGCTCTTCAGTCATGCTGATGCAGTAGGTGTCGATACTCTCCGGGCCGAACTCTTCGTGCCAGTCTGCGAGGCGGTCAAACCGCTCCAGGACGACAGCCGTCTCCTCGTCAAAGTCCTCCCTGGCCTCCAGATCGAGGACAGGCGCGTCGTTTGTAATTGCCTCAGTCAAGAACTCTTGGCGGTCCGCCTCGGACATGTCTGCATAGTCGATGTCTTCGGCGTCAAGCGCGACTGAAAGGGCCTTCGTGTGCTGTTGTCGGTGGTCACGAAGGTCGAGAGACGCCAGATGGAACCCAAAGGTCTGGACTTGGCGTTCGAGGGGCGTGACGAACTCGGAGACGATCGAACCGAGCCCCTCCGCTTCGAGGGCCGACCCGAGAGCTGAGAGGTCCTCTAACAGTGCATCACCATCCTCGTACCCACCTGGCCGAACGCTTTCGACGCGATCAACCCGCTCTTTGATGACTGTCACGGCCTGGCGGAACGGCTCCTGTTGATACCGGTCCGCTGCCCAATCAGCGATGGATTCGGTTGTTTTCTCGCCGGAAAGAACCGATTTGAGGGTTATGGATCCGTCGACCCGGGTTTCATCCTGACTGAGTACTCCAAGCAGGTCGTCCAGGGTCGTGCGATACCGATCAAGTGCGAGCGAGCGCTGGCGATGGAGCGTTCTGTCCGTGACGTCAGGGGTGACGTTGGGGTTCCCATCCGCATCGCTCCCGGCCCAGGAGCGGAATTCGAGGATGTTACTCGGGTCCGGCGGGTCGTCGAAAGCCTCCCCAAGAGCGTCTTCCAATTCGTCGTAAATCTCCGGGATCACTTCGAAAACGACGTTGTCCAGGTACCACTGGACATTCCGGGCTTCGTCGAACGGCTCTGGCCGTCGGCCGCGAATATGCTTCGTCGTATAGAGGCTCTCGATGACGGCCTCGAGACGGGTTTCGAGGCCAGTCTTTTCTTCGCTCGTCAACCGCCGTTCATCGAGATCCTCCAGGATTTGGCCCACACGTTGGAGGATACCTTTGACCGTCTTCCGGCGGGCCTCAGTCGGGTGTGCAGTGAAGGTCGGCACGACGTGCACGTCTTCGAGGACCTGCTCGACGGTTTCGGCGTCGGCACCACCCTCCTCGAGGTCTTCGATGGCCTCGGTGATCGAGTGGGAGAGGGTTCCTTTTTGTCTGAACGACCGTAGCGCACGGACCCGTTCGCGTTCCTCGGCGAGATTGATAAGCTGGAAATAGAGCGCAAAGGAGCGAGCGAGCACGGCGTTGACGGATTCGGAGTTGGATTCGACGACGTTAGCGAGTCCCTCGCGGTCGTCGGTATGGTCCCGACGGTACGCGATCGCTTCGTTGCGGGCCGATTCAACGAGTTCGAAGCCCTCGGGTGGGCTGTGGTCGGATACAACATCCCCAAGGAGCGCCCCAAGCTCACGGACGTCCTGGCGGACGCTCCGATTGTGCAGTTCCATGTGTTAATTTTCCTACGGGCGGCGGGGTTCTTGAACGTCAGGGAACGGTGAAGAATTGGCATGAACTAGACCCCTGTTTCACTCGCTGCCTCGGTCCCACGCTATGGCCCTTGTGCGGTCCCAAAAGGCTACGTAGTTGCCCGAACTGCTGTCCAGTATGCGAAGGGCGGTACTCCTGGGCCTGGTATTCCTCGTCGTTTCGGCTGGGTGTACCGCTGTCCCATTTGGCACAGACACCCACCAGCAACCAGAGTCGAGAAACGCAACGGTCCTCGATGTCGTCGATGGCGATACAATCGATGTGGAACTCGCTGATGGATCCCAGGATACGGTCCGGCTGCTCGGAATCGATACGCCGGAAGTGCATGCAGACATAACTTCTGGCGAATTCGAAGGGGTACCCGATACTGAGGCTGGCCAAGCGTGTCTTCGGGCTGTTGGAACGAATGCATCGGCGGTCGTCACGGAGCGGTTGCCGGGATCGGAAATCCGTTTGGAGTTCGATCCGGTATCCGACCGGCGGGGCGGCTATGATCGGCTATTGGCCTACGTCTACCACAACGAAACGAACCTGAACTACTGGCTTGTCGAACGAGGATACGCTCGAGTATACGACACGGAATTCACGAAAGCGGACACCTTTTATGCGGCTGAATCGGCGGCACAGGCGGCAAATCGTGGGGTCTGGAACTGTTCGACCCTCTCGGAGGGGGCTTGAGGGCACTTACTCGAAGAGGCCGCCCTGGAGATACCGTTCACCCGTATCCGGAAGGATCGTGACGACTGTTTTCGATTCGTACCCTGGTCGATTTGCGATTCGGGTGGCCACGTTGACAGCCGCACCTGCGGAGATACCCATCAGAAGACCGGATTTCCTGGCTACCTCCCGGGTCGTTTCCCTGGCAGCATCGCCGGTGGTGGTCTCGACTTCGTCGATGAGGTCGAGGTCGACAATCGAGGGCACGAACCCAGCGCCGATTCCGGGGATGTCGTGGCTGCCAGCCTCGCCACCAGAGAGGACGTCTGAATCCGCCGGTTCGATGGCGATGACTTCGAACTCCGTTCGGCCTAACTCCTCCTTGAAGTATTGGGCGATGCCAGTGATCGTTCCACCAGTCCCGACACTGGCCACCAGCACATCGACATTGTCCAGCGCCGAATCAATTTCCGGTCCTGTGCCGGATCGGTGGGCGGCCGGATTGGCCGGATTCTCGAATTGCCCGGGAATGAAGCTCTCCGCCTCCGCCGCTGCGAGTTCTTCGGCGTGTTCGATTGCACTCGACATTCCACCCTCTGCATCGGTCAACTCGAGATTGGCGCCCAGTCCACGGAGAACCTGGCGCCGTTCGGCGCTCATCGACTCGGGCATCACGAGGGTGATGTCGTAATCCATCGCCGCTGCCGCGTGTGCGAGACCGATTCCGGTATTGCCGCTGGTCGCCTCGATGATGGTCGTCTCTGGGGTCAAATCGCCCTTTTCTACGGCCGTTTCCAGCATGTTCACCGCGACCCGATCCTTGATCGAAGAAAGCGGATTGAACGACTCCACCTTTCCATAGAGGTTATCGGCGAATTCCGAGAGGTGAAGCAGCGGGGTGTTCCCCACCAATTCGGTGGCCGATTCGGCCACTTGTCCGTCAGGTGTCGATTGGTTAGTCATCGATGGGTCTCCGGTGGCGAGACCCAAAAGTTCCATGCCCTCACCCACCGACTAAAAACGCGGAAATCTAACGGTGCGAGCCGTCGAATTGTCCTTCTGGGACCGATACCGACACTAAACACTGATTTCCGCATGTATATGTTACATGGTCTCGTGGGCCACGATATGGTTTTCGGCCTCATCATCACGTTCGTCGTCGCACTACTCGTGGGTGGCCTTGGGATTCACCTAGGAGCGAGGGCCGTAACGGATGTCGATGATTACGGATACGCGGTCGGGACTGCACTGTATGGGGCCATTGCCTTGGCAGTGGTAAGTTGGATCCCGCTTATCGGGCTGCTCATTGGCCTCGTCGTCTGGATCGGGTTGATCAACTGGCGCTATCCAGGTGGGTGGGTCCAGGCTGCCGTGATCGGGATCGTCGCGTGGCTGGCCGCGGCGATCATTCTCGGGGTGCTTAATGGACTGCTCCGGTTGGGGCTTGGGGCGTTTGGTATCCCCGGAATATAGCTGCCCAGGTGGGGCGTTGATTTTCCAATTTGTGACCGTGGCTTCGAGTGTACTGACCCGGAGATTGCCAGGTGTTTGACTCGCGTTCTTGAGCCAGTTGGTACCACGACCATTCCCTGACTGCCAGGGATGAATTGAGAGGTTATTTGGATTGGGCTGGCCGACCCAATTCGGCTTCGAGAGCGTCGACTTTGGCCGCCGCGTCGTGGTCGGCCGTTCGTTTGTCGTCGATTTTGAGTACGGTACTCACTCGGTCCGCGTCGATGGCTTTGTGGGCCGAACCTACCGCCTCAAGCAACGTGTCCACGTCTGAGGCCTCTATCGTGGTTGCCATCGGGTTGGTCTCGTAGGAAACGTCGTAGTCCTCGAGCGCCTCGACAGCGGCGGCGACGTCTTCTGCCATGTTTCCCTCATGGACTGGTGCGACCGATAGTAGGGCAAAAACGGTCATAATTCATCTACAACTCCTGGCAAATTAACTTTTGCAGGCAACGTCCCCGTCCGCAAGGAGCGACAGCGGTGAGCGAGGAGGGTGGGGTAGTTCACCCTTCCTGGAACAGTCCCAGGAAGAAGTCCTTCGCGCTCTCCTCTCTGGAATCGACCGCTGGTGGTGGGTGATACGTGATCGTTACCTCTGGGGCAACGGCGTAGACCGCTTTCGTTTCGGGGTCTTCCAGCGCGGCCACGTCCGAGTCGATGGCGAAGTCGACCAGGTCGGTCAGGGTTTCGGCTTCCGAGGTCTCCTGGTTCGTGAGCGCATCGGGAACGGTCGTCTTGACGATCCATTCGTCGAATTCCGACCGGTTCTCGTGGTATTCGAGGTACTCTTGCTCCGTGTCTGTCAGTTCGAAGCCGTCTTCCCACCACGCGTATCCCAGGACGCCGAGGATCAACAATGATACGAGGACAAGAAGCGGCCCACCGACTTGCATCAACGGACCGTACTCACTCGGCACCGCTGTAACGGTCTCTCGAGTAATAGTTTCCTCACTTCCGATCCCTTGTTCAATGGTATAGCTATCGCTCGCTACTGCTATCGGGACCTGGTCACTGAAAGACACTTCTGTTGGGTTCCCATCGACCACTCCCTCAGCTGTGACATCGAACACGAGTGATAGCGTCGTTTCACCTGGCGAACTGCCAATAGCGTCAACGATATCATTCCGTCGCTGGTCGAACTTGGTTGCGTTGACGCTTACGCTGGCTATTACCGTTTCTCCTGGATCCAGAGTTTTCTTCACAGATGACCCAGCGGATGTCGTGTTCGTCCAGTAAATTTGGTCCTCGTCTTGGGCCGTAATAACGAGCAAACGTTGGATTTCGAGCGAGAGCGGCTCGTCGGTTTGGCTTTGATACGTGGCTGTATAGGTCCCGTTGAATCTGGGTGACAGCGCCGTAAAATACGTCGACCGGTCCTCAAGGGTCGTCCCGTTTTCGTAAACGGGATTCTCGACAAACACGGTTGCTTCATGAGTGAAGGTCGTATCGATGCTCCAAACGTCAGTTTCCTCTACCTCTTCGGTTGTCCCTGGATGTATGACGGATGTATAGGTTGCCCATCCTCCAATTAGCACACCAATGAATAATAGGACAGCAAGCACCCACCCCCATGAGGCTAGAAACGAGCGGGCATGTAATGCCGTCTCGCGTTCCATGTGCTCACTCCACTAGGGATTTCCATATAACTAACGATTCATACCATTAATATGTAACAGTATGAAAACGGAGAATACCCACGCCTTCAAGCGTTCTCAGGATGCTTCGCGTTCTGTTGTGTGAACGAGACGCGCTGCGTCTCGGTAACGCGAGATAAATGTAACAACTCCAACATAGTCCACCGTCACTTGCACGGTTGGATATTCTCCCAATTACAACGCCGATGTGACGGAGTCAGAGAACACTCCACATCTGAATGAAAGTAACTCCGAGTCTTTTCGTATTTCCCTACAAAATAGGAGTCCCGGCTGATTGGCACATCCCGGAGCCTACCTTTAGAATCTGCCTTGTGAGTTCCAACGTCAGGCACAGGTGGGAGAGTGCAAACCGTGATATCCCAAATCCAGTCGGGAGTACTCCGTCTGAACGCGGAGGGAGATATCAATCCCTTCCAGTCACTATGTCGTAGACGTGACGAAACATGCCTCGATGGTGAGACCGTGATCTGGATCGTAGTCGGACCCGACTCCCCTGAAGGAAACCTTTCCCGAGGATGAATATCACACCCGCTAACAGACCGTTTATGCCGATGATGGGAAGCCACGGGTGGACACTATAGAGCGTCTGGATAACTGGTTCCGGGAGAAATCCCAGATATCGGTGTTCAGCGATAAAGCGTCGGTAATATCCCGTTTCCGGCGGGGCCTCGAGCGTGATTGTCGTCATGGCTTTGCCCCGACCGGGAACGAAATGGTGGGTTTCAGCCACGGAGACACCTTCACTTGCCGGTTCGATGTAGACATGGGTCGGGACGACCCCGCTGTTTGGAACTCGATAGTCGATGGTTGACGTTTCGCCGGACGGGATTACCGTCGGTCGTTCCGATTCGAATTCGGCACTGACCACTCCGAAAGATTGGGTCCCCGCCGGGACTGTCATCGCTACGGTTGCGGACACAACCACAACGAGAGCCACTGCGGCGAGAATGAGGTTTTCGTCGATGCCATCGTCGCGTTCGCGGCTCCGGGTACGGTCTTTTGCGGAATCTTCGAGTAGCAAATCGACGATGTAGAACGCGATGGAGAGTCCAAGGAGGAGGTATGCGATTCCCTGCCCTCCGAGGAAGGACCGCATGCCCGTAATTGCTGCGAGTCGGTGTTGTACCGAGGTAAATACCTCCTGGATCGAGACGACGGCCGTTCCCAAATGGGGGATGACCACGACATTTCCGTTCACCTGGAGGGCCTGTGCCACGATTTGGGCGTCTTTGACCGGGGGCTCCGCACCGTCTTGATCGGTGAAGGGATTTGCATCCCCGCGAGTAATATATCCCCGATCGGATTCCCCGACCACCCGGTGGGTTGTCAGCCCTCCTCCCTGGAGTTCTTCGGCCCGGAACGTAACCACGTCCCCGTTATCGACACCTCCCGAGATGGCGGCTGGGACTGCGATGAAGCCATCTCCCTTCTCCATTGTTGGGGCCATGCTCCCGGATTCGACGTAGCCCAGGAGCATCGGTGTTCCCGTCACTTGCCCTACCACGAGGGCGAGTATGGCACCGGCAACGAGAACCTCAACACTGAGCCGAACGAGGCGTCGTCCGTTCATCGCATCTAGTAAATTATCCAATGGTATCTACCAAAAACCTTCTCCAGGTCAGTCCAGAATTCCTGCTTCCAGTCCAACGTAGGACCCGATAAATGCGAGGGCATAGCCGAGCGTGTGGACGTAAATGTTGACGATCTGGTTTGCAGCTGCTGGATCGGCCGGATAGCCGATGAGTGGGTAGCCGATTGCAACGACTGCCCCGAGAACACCGAACTCGAGCCAAGCGTCAAGCTGGTCCGGCTGTCGACTCCAAAAATGGTCGTATTCGTTGTGGGTACGCAGTGAGTGCCAAAACTGTCTGGCGTAGAAAAGCGTGATGAGTCCCGATCCTGCCGCAACCGCGAGGGTGGTGGGTTGTGTTGGAATTGCGACGAGCGAAACGAGTGTCATGACCAAAAAGAACAGTCCGGGAACCAACTGCGCGCTGATGGCGCCGTGGAGCCGACGGCCCGAATATTCGGTTAAAACGAGCGGGAGCAATCCAGCGAGAGCCATATTGACACCGGAGAAGCCGTAGGTGATCGCCGGTCGGGGAACTGCGAGATTGAGTATTGATAAGGTGGCCGGAAAGACGAGCAGGTAGGTCGTAAGGAGAACGGCAAAAAGTCGGCGCCGGCCCCCGAGCACTGCGAGAATATAGCCTGTTGTGGCGAGCAGTACGAACCCGAGCAGATTCGCGGCCAGGTGGCTTCCGTTCAAATGGACGAAATGCGCGGTCACAGCGGTGACCCCCGTGGGTTCTATGTAGGAAAACGTCAATGAGTGTTTCAGTGGTGTTGGCAGTAGAAAAATCGCGGTGAGTCCGGTGGGGACCATTGCGATGGCAAGAACATCCCTTGCATGGCTCTCTCGACGCACGGTAGAGAAAAACACATCTCGGCCGTTTCGGTTACTCATTGTGGTTCCTCATGGTCCCAGGCGAGTTTGCTTAAAACGAGACCCGACGCACCAACCCAATAAGTGCAATCGTCATCCCGACGACTAATACGAGACCAAGCAGTCGGGAGAGTGAGATTGCGGCCGGTTCTTCTACCAACCCCGGTTCAGTTCCTTCCCCAGGCGTTGTGTCCCCACCTATTGTTCCGCCCTCGATGAAATCTGCGCCCCTGTTTATGAGTCCGTTTATTGGTGTCGTCATCTCTGCTGGGTCTTCGTCCGCGTCAGATTGGTTGCTAACTGTCACCTCACCCGCTACCACGGAGCCAACAGCGATTGTTACGGTACCCGACTCTGTCATATGAAGTTGGGTCGTTAGCTCCGCTGATTCGGTCGGATCGAGTGTCACATTTGTGTGGCGAACGGTTTCGTTCTCCACGCGTATCGGGATCGTCTGGTTCCCTTCAGCCGTTCCATTGTTCACGACTTCGGCGTCGACGGTTACATTGCTCCCCAGTGGAACCGTCGTGTTTTCGACGGATGCTGTCGTTACTGCGATGTCGGGAACCGGGGCTGCAACGACGTACTTGTCGAAGGCGTCCAGGGTAGTCTCGAATGAAATCGTGTCATTACCCTCTGGAACATGAGTTGTATTGACTGATATCCAGTCCCCATCTTCGGCTTGGAGGACTTGCAGTTCGGACCAGACGGTTCCGGGAGCCACGGCTCCAGTCGATACGGTGCCACGGATGGAGAGCGAGTCGAATTCCGATCCCGTTTCTTGATCGATCGTAAACGCGCCAAGTGGCGTGACTCCTGCCTTGTCTTTTATTGTCGCCTCTGCGGTCTCGTTCTCCCTTGCCACCACCAGTTGAGCGTCACCATTATCTGGGGCGGTCGTCTCAAGGCCGTCAACCACCACTGTGTCATTTGCGAGTTGGAGGGACAGGTTGTCGACATCAATCTGATGCCCCTCGTCCATGTTTTCGATCTGGATCTCCCGAACCCCGGGTTCCGGCGTCAGCACCGTGATCCTCATTGCATCGCTGTCCGCAAAGTTGCTCACACCGGAAGACTTGGATTGATCCCTATCAGGGAATCTGGTATGAATTGTAAGGGTATGGGTCCCGTCAATCGCTTCTCTGTCACTCGTGTTGATGATCACATCGAGTCCGACGGTATCACTTGCATTCAGGCGAACACTGGTGTCATTCGAGTCGATCGTTTCGCCATCAACCTGGACAGACACCCCATCAACGTCGTTGGTTACCCAGACTTCCACGTGTTCATCGCCACTGTTGTGGAGCGCAGTCACGTTATCGAACGTAAAGACCGAATCCGGGTTCAGCCCCGCTCCCATGAGTGCCGAGTTGCTAGTGGACATGTCGATGACCGTTTCATTATTGGTGTCTAAATAGGCATACTCACTGGAAGGCTGAAGCTGGACATCCGACATTGGGGCGGAGTCACCAAGTGCATCCACAGGGCTTGAATGCCAGGCGACTCCTCCAGTCGAGACGACCAGCGCAATGGCCCCAATTATGGAGACAAATAGCGCGATTCGAGAGTGGCGTCTCATCTCTGGCTTGTAGTTGGTAATTTGTTCCGGCGTGTACTTTGTATTGGACTTGCTGAACCAACGCAGGCACCCCTGAAACTCGTTCCCAACTGATGGGAATAGTATTATTGTATACTTTGGGCCAAAGGCACATAGTAATAGCATTCCTGAACGCGCCATAGCCTTTTTCAGGTTGTTCAGGTGGTGCCTGAAACCTAATCGTAACTTGGTAGAGACAACCTGAACCGTCCCCGATAACGGTTCAGGATTACCCTGGTTAACCAAGTTTTATTATGACGTGCGTCATACGCATTGGTACATGTCCCCAGTACATAGTGATGGGGCGGGGACTGTGGGAGCCCATCCTGGTGAGGATGAGCTATTCCAGGTTCTTTCCAATAGACGCCGACGGTACGCGGTTCACGCGATCAAGCAGGAGTCTGGACCTGCCCAAATCGGTGATGTCGCGGAGCGGGTGGCCTCGTGGGAGTACGACGTCGAGCGCGCGGAACTCTCATACGACGAGCGCAAACGCATCTACACTGCGCTCCAGCAATCCCACCTCCCCAAAATGGACGACGCGGGCATTGTATCGTTCGATAAAGAGCGTGGAGTTATCGAACCTGAGCCCGCGCTCGAGGACGCGGACGTGTACATTGACATTGTCCAAGGGCGCGAGATACCGTGGAGCCAGTACTATCTCGGCCTCTCCCTAATAGCACTGACGCTTGCGTTTGTTCTCAGCCTCGGTGCGTGGCCCTTTACGTTTCTTCCGGCAATTTCCTGGATGGTCGGTATTGTTGTGATGTTCGCGATTTCAGCGTTGGTCCATACCTACTACGCGAAAACGAACAGAATCGGCGCGGACGAAAAACCACCAGAACTGAACCTGTAACAGAGAACTATGAACCGGAAACGCAAACTCAGCCTTTTGATTGCGACCGTCACAGTACTTTCGTTGGCAATCGGCTCAGGTTCGTTTACTGCTGTCGAGGCAGATCGTGGCGTCTCGGTGAATGTCGTTTCAGATAGTGAAGCCTACGTCGGGTACAATTCCTCCGATGTCGGGCCGGTTGAGGAGGGTGAAGAAATAGAACTCGTCAACTTGACAAACCGCTTCGCGGCGGATACGACTCTCTCAGTAGAGTCTGTAGATATCTGGACCAATACCTCGATGACAATCGATCCAGACACCTCCCTCACACTGGAGAGTGGTGAATCCGAGACCCTAACAGGGGAAGTGACGAATTGCGATCCAGGAACGGCGAACGAGGTTGAGGTGACGGTCGAACTCGATGGTGGTGGTGTCTGGGCCAAGATTTTCGGTGACTACTACACTCGAGAGTTTACGGTGACTTGTGAGGAGCCATCTGTGGAAGGGGTTTGGTTCAATGGAGCCGGGACGGTCAATATCGATACCACTGGCCTCGATGAGGTTGACATCCACTATTGGACGACCGAGGATAACCCTGGAGCCAATTCAGGGAACAGTGGAAGTAATTCGGGAGACGGTTCAGGACCGATTAACGTCACGAAAACCGGGACTACTGTAACCGTTGATACCAACTCGAACGTACAGTTGGAGCAGGGCCAAAAAACGGTCGTAGCAGTGGAAATTGAAGGAGGTTTTGACGTCATCTATGCCCATCCGGGATATAACACTAACACCGGCGACATCGATAATTGGGGGAAGGGAGACGGAAATGTAGTAGATGAGTTCCCAACTGTGGAGTAATCGCCCATCTCCAGTTTTCCGAAAGCACCGACAAACAGGGAAGGTGTTTCTATCCCAATAGTAGACTTGGCAATGACACCGAAGACGGCCAATCTCCTCAGTGCCACAGTGTCGGTTTCTGTGCAGTCGTCACGGTAAGCCATTTATTTAATTGCCGCCTGCAACTCGTTACTTATGAACCCACTCGTCTCGGACCTCATGGAGACCGATGTCGTCACCATCGGGGCCAATCAAACCCTGACGGACGTCGGGACCAAACTCTACGAGACGGGCGTCGGGAGTCTGATCGTCCACTCTGATGAGGCGGTCCCGATGGGGATTATCACCCCACAGGACCTCCTCCAGGCGGTCGCGGAATCGAGTCGAATTCTGTCCGAAATCGTTGTGACCGAATATATGTCTCGGCCGCTGTTGACCATCGAACAAGACCGACCGGTCCGAAGTGCCGTCAGGCGAATGAACGAGGAAGGGGTCGAACAACTGGCCATCGTCGACGAGTACGAGGTAATCGGCATTGTTTCCCAAAAGGACGTGCTCACTGCCTACGAATCCCTTATTCAAGCCGCCCACGAGACCGAACGCCAG
Organism: Halodesulfurarchaeum sp.; assembly: GCF_036626455.1. Taxonomy (NCBI): domain Archaea; kingdom Methanobacteriati; phylum Methanobacteriota; class Halobacteria; order Halobacteriales; family Halobacteriaceae; genus Halodesulfurarchaeum; species Halodesulfurarchaeum sp. The sequence goes on from NZ_JAZKRK010000005.1 coordinate 88,802, forward strand.
CCCCGAACTGATTAGGGCGCTTCGGGATACCGGGGCGTTGCCAAGTCGATCATCGTCGCCAGTCCTGGGTCTCCGTCCCGCACGCGCGGGACCGAATTCACGACTACCGCTGGCGTCGTCACGTCGCCGTGGAAACCTCCGTCGACGGTTACGGTGAGGTCGGGTCTCCCGGTGATTTCGATCTGATCGCGGGGATGATCCGCTCCGAGATACATGCTCAGATCGAGTTCGATAGCCGGTTCACCGTCGACGAACCCCGTTCCGACCTGGTGGATGCCAGCCACATCGCCAGCCTCGGCGGTGAAATACTCGCTCTCGGTGCGGGTCTCTACAATGACTGGTTCGATCGTCTCCTCGATGCCGGTCAGGGTCCAGTCCAGCGCCGCGGCGAGCATCGCGATCGATTCCGGCAAACCGACGTGCCCCGCTTCGGGGGCGATTTCCTCGTTCCACCGCTGCTCGGAGAGTCCTGCCCCGACCTTCTCCTGGAGGGGTTTCCGCCGCTGGCTGGCGTTCTGAACCCGCGTCACACTAACCGATTCGACTGCCTGGCACGGCGCCGTCAGCACCGCGGGCAGGGTGTCCATCGCGTAGCCCGGATTGATGCCCGTTCCGAGCACTGTTTGCCCGTGGGAACTGGCGATTTCGTCGAGTTTGGTGGCTGCTTGGGGATTGTGGTACCAGGGGTAGGAGAGTTCCTCCGTTGTGGAGATCACATCCGCCCCAGCGGCGACCGCGGCTTTGATCTGCTCGTCGATAGCCGTGACGTCCGAAATGGTCGAGTGAAAGACCACGTCAGGCGATGCTGCCAACGCGACGTCCGGATCATCCGTGATTTCGACGCCCAGTTCTGTTCCGAGTTCCGCAACTGTCCCGAGATCTTGGCCGACCTTCTCGGGGTCGATGTCGATGGCCCCGACGAATTCGATTCCCCGGTCGTGAGCGACCTGGACGATGCGTTTGCCGATCGGTCCGACGCCGTATTGAACTGCGGTGAGTGTCATAGTATGTCCTCCGTGGTGAGTTCGCGAACTACATCGCGACTGGATTCGAGCAGGTCTTCTATCTGTGCTTCAGTTGTCTGGAAGGAAATGCTCCCCATGTGACCGGGGAGATGGTAATGCCCCCGATCGATGAGCCGGTCGTGGAATTCGAGGAGCGCTGATCGGTTCGTTTCGGTTTCTACAGCACCGACGTCGGTCAGCGGTTCTTCTGGCTGGAACACCGGAAGGAACAACGAACTCGTTCCGAGAACCTCGGCCTCGACACCGAGGTCAGCGAATATCTCTGCAAACCCCGCTCTGACCCGTTCGGACTGGGACTCCGTGTACTCGTAAACCGGCTTCTCTTCGAGCACTTCGAGGGTCGCTAACCCGGCAGTGGCCGTCATCGGGTTCATCGTGAACGTCCCGCCACCAGCCAGGACTGCCTCGTCTGCAGGCACACCAACTGGCTTTGTCGACTCGAAGAGATCCTCACGACCGGCGAGGCCCCCGACTGGCAGCCCACCCCCAGCCACTTTTCCGAACGTGGTTAGATCAGGTTCGATACCGATACGAGCCTGATAACTGCCCGGTGACACTCTGAAACCCGTCACGACCTCGTCGAATATCAACATCGCGTCGCGGGCCCGTGTCTCCGCACGGAGGAAATCGAGGAACGATTCCGTGCATTGCATGCCTCCACCGGCCAATAGCATGGGTTCGACGATGATGCCAGCTACGTCGTACGTTTCGAGGAGCTCGGTCACGGCAGCTTCATCATTCAACGGAAACGCGTGCACATGGTCCGCTACATCGGGGGGAAGGCCACTCGTCGTCGGTTGGTCGAAGGGACTGTGAACGGCCTTCGACAGATCCGTATTGCCCCCATGCCACCCACCTTCGGCTTTGAGAATGTGCGAGTTCCCGGTTGTGGCCCGAGCGATCCGGACAGCGTACATCGTCGCTTCGGTCCCTGAGGAGGAAAATCGAAGGCGCTCTGCCGAGGGGAATCGCTGGAGGATCTGTCGCCCGAATTCCAGTCCCAGTTCGTTCGGGATGCCATAATGGAGGCCATCAGCCGCCTGCGCTTGCACGGCCTCGACGACGTCCGGGTAGGCATGCCCCAGGATGCTCGTTTGGTGATTCATCCAGTAGTCGACGTACTCGTTCCCGTCCACGTCTCGGATCGTGGCCCCGGTTGCGTGATCCACGTAGAGGGGATGCGGGTCGTGATAGCGAATATTGTGGGACACGCCACCTGGAAAGACCTCAGTCGCGCTCTCGTGAAGTTGTTCACTCCCGGATCTGTCGGGTGTGGTATTACCACCGGATCCCATGTTCGTCTCTTTCTCCCGGTTTCATCATAAAGATACAGCGTGGAAATCGAGGTTTTTGCCGTTGATTGGTCCCCATTCCCGGTGTGTTATTTGCTACAGGGTGAAATATGCCCCAAGTATTCCCGATTTGGCACCGAAACGTTAGGTGAATACCATTCTAACACCCAGTATGGCGGTTCCATCCCTTTCGGTTGGACTCTCCCTGGCCGTTGCTTTCGGCATCGGGGTAATCATTGGGATGGAACGCGAACAAAGCGACTCCGCTGGCATTTTCGCTGGAAGCCGCACGTTCCCGCTGTTCGCCCTCTATGGCGGACTCGTCTACACCTTTTTTCCGGACGGATTCGCGCTCGCGCTACTGGCGATCGCACTGCCGCTCACAGTCGCGTATTCTGGGAAGGTGTATCTGGAGGGCGATCTCGGACTCACGACGTTGGTAGCCGCACTTATCACGGTCGTTTTGGGTGCAATGACAGTTCACTCCGAACGGGCGATGATCGCGGCGATCGTCGTGACCGGCGTCATGGTGGTGTTGCTCACCGCAAAGAGCCGCATTCATACGATCGCCGAAAGCATCGGCGAGGATGAACGCCGGGCCAGCGTGAAGTTTATCGTGGTGGTCCTGATCGTGCTCCCTCTGCTCCCTGACCGAAGTATGGACCTCCTGCTGGGGCTCAATCCACGCTACGTCTGGTTGATGGTCGTGTTCGTCTCCGGATTGAGTTTTGGAGCATACGTCCTCGGAAAAACCATTGGGCCCCAGCGGGGGCTTGTTCTGACAGGCGTCCTGGGTGGGTTCGTTTCGTCGACGGCGACGGCTGTTTCGATGGCCGAACGCACCCGTGCTGCGCCAACTCTTTATCACGTCACGGCCTTCTCTGCGGTCATTGCGTCGGTCGTGATGTTTCCTCGAGCGCTCGTTGAAGTCGCGGTCATCAACCCCAGTCTGTTGCCACTCGTAATTATTCCGCTCGGGGCAATGACCGTCGCTGGTGCGGTCATTGGGGCTATCGTGTACTGGCGGATCGAGATCGATCACGATGTTGATACGACCCTGAAAAACCCGTTTCACCTCAGAACGGCCCTCGTCTTCGGTGCCGTGTTTGCGGCCGTGCTGCTCGTCTCAGAGTACGCGAACGCCTATCTGGGCGTTTCAGGCGTCTACGGAACGGCCTTTATTTCAGGCCTGGCGGATGTCGACGCGATAACCCTCACGCTGAGTACGCTTGCGGCGGACGGCGAGATTACTCGAGAGGTCGCGACGACCGGGATCGTCATCGCAGCGGTGGCTAATACGGCCGTCAAAGCGGGCATCACCTGGGTTTTGGGAACCCGGCAACTGGGACAGGTTGTGACCGCTGTTCTGGGAACTGTGGCGATTATTGGCATTCTCATCACGGTTTTCCTGTAGTCCTCGGAGGAAAATTGAGGCGGGTGGTTCGGGAACCGGAACGCCAATTGGGACCTACCACCGACAAGGAGGTATCCAATGACTGACGGAAATCGGCCTTCGCATTTCGACGAGATCAGCGAGTTCGACTCCTCAACGCTCTTCAAACCTAACGTCCCAGCACTCGTCGTGAGCAACAGCGATGAAACGGGTTCGAACATCATGACTGCGTCGTGGTGGATGGTCGCCGGCTACGATCCGTTTCGGTATATGTTGGCCGTGAGCCAGAAGAGCTACACCTACGACATCATCGAAGCGAACCCGGAGTTCGTCATGGCAGCCCCCTCGACCGAATTGGTCGACGCTCTCACACTCGCTGGCATGGTGAGCGGTCGTGATATCGACAAGATCGATCACCTCGGCCTGGAGACGGTGCCCGGCAAGGAAATCGATGTCCCACTCCTCGCGGACGCGGTTGGAAACATCGAACTGAGCGTCATCGAATCCTTCGAGTTCGAAGGCACGACGTACTACTTTGCCGGCGTGGAGACCGCCCATGTGACGACCGGTGGGATGGACGGCCGGCTGTTGTCCCTTGATGCGGATATCCTCGCATACATGGGGAGTGACTGGGCCAAGGAAGATGCCACGACGAAGCACCGGTATTACGCGGAACTCACGCCGGAGAACCTGCAATCGTTCCCGGGTGACGAGATCGTTGAGTCGCTTCCCGAGGACCTGCGCGAGCAGTTCGAGGAGTAAACTAGCCCACTCTACTCGCTCACGGCTTTTTCTCGCGGGTCGAAGGCCCGCTCGAATGGTTCGCGGAACTTCGTTCCGAGCTATCGCCGTTCGCTTCGGTAAGGGTAGGGTAGTTTACACACGTGCTTCGGATCGCTCAGCCATTAACCCAGCAGCGAGTTCGGCCCAGTCCCCCCAGAGGAACCCGCCAGTGACGATGATCGCCCAGACGATGAAACTCAACAGGAGTCCCACGTACACCCCGAGCAGCCCCCAGTTCAGGATGACGGCAAGCAGGTATGACAGTCCGAGCATGGATCCGAACGTTCCGATCGCTCGGGCATAAAACGGCGTCCGAGTGTCTCCAGCGCCCCGAAGGCTCCCCGCGAACGGGGAGAATATACCGAAGGACACCATCGAAACGCCGAAGATTTTTGTGAACGTGATTGCGTAACCGAGGGTTTCTGGATCGCTTGTGAACACCCCCGCGATCGGTCGCGCACCGAGGATCAGAACCCCGCCTGCGATACTCATAGTCAGAATACTCAGGGCTGCAATTCCAAACCCTGTGTATCGGGCTTTTGCGGGATCGCCCGCTCCCAGGGCTTGCCCCACCAAGATGCTGGCGACGGTGTTCATCGCCCGATAGATCGGGCCGGTCAGTTGCTGATAGATCCGCCGGCCGATATGATAGGCGGCCGTCACCTCCGTCCCGAACAGGAGCAACAGCGCGTTAAACGGGAAGTTCGCGATAGACGTACTCATTCCCTCGGCGAAATTCGGGATGCTGATTTCCACGAGCTGTCGGGTGATCAACACTGATCTGGGGCGTTCAAAGGAGGGATTCGTAAACGGACTCGCGATCGCGATGGTAACCGCCATCGCTTCGACAGTCCTGGCCAGGAGTGTCGCAAGCCCGATGCCGATGATCCCAAATCGGGGTACAGGTCCCAGGCCGAGGGCCAAAACCACGGTGGCGATCGCATTGAACAAACTCGCACCACCGTTCACGAGCATTGGAGTGAACGTATCCCCTGTGCCTTGCAACGAGCGGGCACCGACGAGGCCGACGATCCGGAGTGGTGATGCCGCCAGGATGAGCGTGAGATACGTGGCCCCCAACTGGATCACGTTTTGTTCGGCGCCCAGCACGTCGATGAAAAACTCCGAAAACAGGATGCCGAGACCGATGAGGGGAATTCCAACGAGAAATCCCAGTAACATTGCTTGCGTGATCGCTCGATTTCGCGTCTCTTGTGCCTCTCGTCCAGTATCTTGGCTGGAAAGTGCGATGGACCCGGCACCAAGCCCAAGCCCGATCCTGAGGGGAATCTGTCCATACAGGTCCGCCAGCCCGATCGCCGTGACGTACGCTGGGGCGAATAGGCCCGCGACAATGATATCGACAGTCCGCATCAGGGTCGTGAACCCGTGCTGAATAGTGATCGGCCAGGAGAGCGAAAGGGTCCGACGCCAGAGCCCCCACAGGCGCTCCCGATCGATCGGCCGGTTCATGCCGGGTCGTCCGATTCCATTCGCAGGTGGTCACGCGCCTCCTCGATTGCCGTGCCGTCTGTGTACTTCCTGTCCGTGTCGAACAGGGAGACATCGTGAGAAATCACCGATCGATCAGCGTCAGAGGCCGTGTGTTCGACAAATGGATCGTCGACTTCGGGTCGTTCCCCGCTGAAGGCTTCGCTCAGATCGACGACAACCACGGCCAGTCTGTCTTCCCAACCGATTTGAGGTGCGGACTCGCCGGTGTCGAAATACTCCCGGTCCGAGGCGGGGATGACATCCGGCTCAGGCGCACTCATATGTGTGTGGGTGTCCAACGCGGACAAGAACGTTTCCCTCGGCACACGTCTGGGTCCATAGATACGGAAAAATGAAGACGAAGGCCCATTTCGATCAACACGTCCATGAGAGGAGGTTTTGGCCGGTGAGTAAAGCGGGTCGTCAGATTTCCGGCTGCTGGAACGGCTGCATGTGAGTAACTTGCAACCATGTCGCCGGTATCAAAACACTGGAATTGACCCCAACCCGTACATCTATTGCCTTCCAAGGTCCCGTTGGGAGACGGCATCGATTCGGTGAAACTAACAGCAAACAACCATTACATATCCACATGAGCGACTCAGACTACAAAACCGAAGCAAAGAACCTCGACAGTTCGACCCGCCAGTACATCTACGATCACGCCTATGAATACGATGGGTTGGAGGAGCAGTCGATTCCGGAGTTCACCGATCAGATGGTCCGGGAGGTCAAAGCGGGGGTCGACGAGTATTTCGACATGTCCGATCTCGCCTTACGTCAGGCGATCGTCGAGGAAGTCGCTGATGCAGTCGAGGAGATGGCCGAAGACGGCTACGACGAGCATTTTTGAGTGACAGTCGGGTTACCAATTCCCCGCGTTCCAGACGCCTACATCGATGAATACCCGCTGGAGTCGGTCAGCAAGAACCCGTTTAACGGCCCGCCCGGTGCAGTGGGCGGGTGCGAAAAGTTCGAGTCAAACGTCGAGGTAGTCGGCGATTTCGTGGACGGTCTCCGTGTCCAGGACACTGAGATGGGTACTGCCTAACGGGGTTCGAACAGGGGCGTCCATGAAGGACTCGGCTTGCTTGATTGTTTTTGGGATAACGGCGTGCCAGCACCCATAGACGAGGAAAAAACCGTTTTCGGTTTCGATAGGTAGCGCTAACCATACGAGTGCATCGCGGTCTCACCATGGAACTCCTGCAGGCTAAAAGTCCGGATTAAAGGAGCGATTGCCGAAAGGGGTGGGAGACTGGGGGGGG